>CAZQYO010000238.1:0-4793 GCA_964597415.1 uncultured Chitinophaga sp. | reverse complement strand
ACTGCCCAACATTCCGTAAAACCAGTTGTGACCTACCTCGTGCGTTATCACATCATCTAACTGAAAGTCACTGCCGGCATCGCCAATGATAGTGATGTTCGGATATTCCATGCCTCCTCCCGCGCTAATGGTACCATCTACTGCGGTCACCTGTTTATAGGGATATTCCCCCACCCATAAACTGTAGTAGTAAATGGCATCGTGTAAATATTGCGGAGCTTTTAACCACAGGTCGGCATTCTTAGGTGTGAACAGACTCCAGGTGGTTACCTTGTTTTTGGAGTAAGGCAGTTCCACTTCTCCTTTCAATACATAAAAGCGTTTATCGGCAAACCAACCGAAGTCGTGAATCTTATCTTGATGATAGTGTATCGTTTTAGTAGTGGAGGATGAAGCGGGAAATTGCATATCGGGGTTAAATTCCTTAATTCCCTTGGTCGCTTCGGCTTTGCGGTTTAGCCAGTTTATTTCATCTGTATCCTGCAAATCTCCGGTAGCGCCCACCACATAGTTGTCGGGTAGCGTAATGGCCACATCATACGAACCGTATTCTGAATAAAACTCTCCCTGATCTAAATACGGAATCGGATGCCAGCCGTAACGGTCGTACACCACCGGCTTAGGATACCATTGAGTGATTTGGTAGCTCTGCCCCACATGCCCCAAACGCGAAAAAGTTTCGGGTAGTTTAACATGAAAGGGAGAAGAAATGCTCACGGTTTCTCCGGTTTTGAGCGGATGATTCAAATACACTTTGCAAATTTCTTTTGTAGCCGAATCGAAATCCCAGTGACAATTTTCAGCATTCAGTTTAAAGTCGAGTTCATCAATATAACCGCGCTGCGAGGGTTTGCTGTACCAAAAAGAGGTTCTGCCATTTTCTAATAATTGTTTAGCCAATGGCGTGTTCTGATCCCTGTAAGCATTTGGCCATAGGTGCAGATACACAAAAGTCAATTCATCGGGGGAGTGATTGGTATAGCGGATAGTAATAAAGCCGTTCAGCTCATTGGTAGTGTCATTCAGCGTTACCTCAATATCATAGTCGGCTTGCTGTTGAAAATAAGCGGTTGAATGAGGCGCATTGCCGGGCTGTGAGTGAAGTAAAAACGGCACAAGCAGCAGTAGTAAAATATTTTTCATGCGTAGAAGAAAAACTAAAATAGACTTTTAAGCGTAAATAGAGAGAAGAGTAATTATGTACAGTGAACCATGCACTTGTTGAAAAATGAGATGGGCAAATGCGAAAGACAAATTTACCTTCGGACTATCGTCAGGGTTTTGTTACTGTTCTTTAAAAATATACCTTCCATTACTCGCGATACTCTAAAACCTTATTCTTTCACGGTAAATTCATGCTATGGACGAAAATGAATTCATGGAACCCTCGTTTGGTGAACTGGTTGAATCAAACAGTATGAGGAGGCTGAAAAGGAAAGTCAGCAAATTTTTTTAGAAGAAGACAGCTATGACCAGATTGTGCAATTTTATCAGGATAATCAGGAGTATAACAAAGCATTGCGCGTAGCCGAGGCAGCTATAGATCAATATCCTTTTTCCTCTTTCTTTTATACCAAGAAGGCTGAAATATTAGCCAATCAGAAGAGATTTGAAGAAGCGATACCATACTTAGATGAGGCAGAACGCTTGGATCCCAATGACATTAATATATTTCTAATCCGCGCGGATGTGTATTTGTGGGAAGGCAGCCATGCCGAAGCGATGGAAGTAGTGGAAAACGCTATGGCTATTGCGCAAGATGCGGAAGATCGCTGTGAGTTGTATTTAGAAATGGCCGATATATGGGAAGATCAGGAGAAATATCATGAAGTGATCAATTCTCTGAAGAATGCTATTCGCGAAGATCCTATGAACGAAGAAAGCCAGAACCGGCTGTGGTTTTGTACTGAGTTAACGGAGACACATGCGGAGAGTGTGCTGTTCCACGAAACGCTGCTGGAAGAAAACCCCTATTCGCATCTCGCCTGGTTTAACTTAGGTCATGCTTATTTTGGAATGGGAGACAATGAGCAAGCTATAGATGCCTTTAGTTATGTTATCGCTATTGACGAAAACTTTGACCCGGCTTATAGTAGCACAGCAGATGTGTATTTTGTGATGGAAGATTACGCCTCAGCTTCCTCTTTTTACAAAGAGGCCATCCGCTTGTGCAAACCCAATAAGGAACTTTATTTGAAGTTGGCGGTTTGCTATCAAAATATGGGTGATATGGGAAAGTCGCGCTCTTACCTCCGCAAAGCCATCACCGTTGATCCCTATTATGATGAAGCTCATTTTCGCATTGGCGAAACTTACCGGCAGGAAGATGATTGGACAAAAGCCATTTCTGCATTTGAAAGAGCCGTAAAGTTAAATAAGGAAAGCATAGATTATCTCTCTGCCTTAGCGGAGGCCTACCTGAGCACCGATGAAGGGCATAAAGCAGTAGATATTTTCGAGTATATTTTTCAGCTCGATCCACAAACCAAACAAAACTGGATCAACTTGGCTACAGCCTATTATAATATTGAAAACTATCGAAAAGCTTTTCAGGTGCTCAATGAAGCAGAGCAGAAATACGACAACAGTGCCGATATTTATTACATCAAATCAGTGTTTTACAATCGGGCTGGCAATCGTCACGAGGCACTGTTGAGTTTAGAGAAGGGGCTGCTCGTCAATTTTGAGGAGCACACGCTTATTTTCGAAATGGATGATATGCTGTTGGATGATACTGCTTTCTTACAGGTGATAGAGCAATACCGCGATTGAGTAATTGGAGAATCTTTCTCTGTTTATCAAAATAGCTTTAACTCTTATTGCCTTTCCCGATTCATCAATGTATTACTTGCATTGCTTCAATATTGGCAATCATATCTTTGGTCATAGCGCTTAGGTCAAACTCAGGCTTCCATTCCCAATCTTTTCTGGCGTAAGAGTCATCCATACTTTGCGGCCAACTATCGGCAATAGTTTGACGGAAATCCGGCTGATAGGTAATGGTAAAATCGGGAATCAGTTTCTGTATTTCAAAAGCTAATTCAGCCGGAGCAAAGCTAAAACCCGAAAAATTATATCCTGACCGCACGGTAATTTTTTCGGCAGAAGTTTCCATCAGTTCAATGGTTCCGCGCACTGCATCGGGCATATACATCATGGGCAATACAGTATTTTCTTTCAAAAAGCAGGTGTATCTTTTGTTTTTCAAGGCTTCAAAGAAAATATCTACCGCATAGTCAGTGGTGCCGCCACCGGCCTTTGTTTTATACGAAATAAGTCCCGGATAGCGAATACTGCGCACATCCAATCCTTTTTTCTGAAAGTACCAGTCGCACCAGCGCTCGCCTGCTTGTTTCGATATGCCGTAAATAGTATTAGGATCCATCACCGTGTATTGAGGCGTGTTTACTTTAGGCGTATGTGGACCAAACACTGCCATAGTGGAAGGGAAAAATAATTTCTGAACGTCCGACTCTGTGCATACATCCAGCACATTGCGCAGCCCTTTCATGTTTATCCGCCAAGCCAATTCCGGATTTTGCTCTCCGGTAGCCGAAAGGATAGCCGCCAAATGATATACCTGCTTTACTCCGTATTGTTGAACACATTCGGCCAAACCGTTTTTGTGCAGCACATCCAGGCGCACAAATTCTCCACTTTCTTTCAGTTCACCGGAGGGTTCTTTTAAATCGGAGGCAATTACATTTTCGTATTGTTTACGGAGGGCTAAAACCAATTCGCTGCCTATCTGTCCGCAGGCTCCGGTCACTAAAATTTTATCGCTTTTCATAAAGATATTTCTAAATCACTTACAGCCGATGAGCTGCATTAGTCAAAAGTAAAAAGGTTTGCAGCGTTTACAATTTCGCCATCTGTTTATCTTGTAATTTCCTAATTCTTATTTTCGTCCGGCCTGCTCAAATACAGGCGTACAAACAATTCTTATGCAAAAGAAAATCCTGCCGCATATTGTTGCGATAATCAGTTTTGCTCTTCTTACCATCGTTTATTTTTTGCCTCAATATCAGGGAATGACCCTGAGTCAGGGAGATGTAACCCAATGGGAGGGGATGAGTAAAGAAATAGTAGATTGGAATGAAACCCATCCGGATGACCCCGCCCTGTGGACCAACCGAATGTTTGGAGGTATGCCCGCCTATCAGATTTCGATGAAGTATCCCGGTAATTTTGTAGATAGGATCGTCCATTCGCTGCAAGTTTTTTTCCCGGAGGCGACTGTATTGATGTTCTTGGCTTTTACCGGCTTTTATATTTTGCTTCTGTGTTTTGGGATAAATCCCTGGCTGAGTTTAGCAGGCGCACTAGCCTATGGTCTTTCCTCTTTCTTTTTGGTATCGTTAGAGGCAGGACACAACACTAAGGTGCAAGCCATGAGTTTAATGGCTCCCGTGTTAGGCGGTGTGGTGTTAGCGTATCGCAAAAATATTTTGGTAGGCGCTGCTCTCACTGCTTTATTTCTTTCTATGGCCATAGATGCCAACCACTTGCAAGTGGCTTATTATATTTTGTTGATGTTGGGAATGGTGGCGGTCTATTTTTTGATTTCCGACATACTGGAAAAGCGGGTCATGAATTTTATAAAAGCTTCAGCTGTATTAGTAGTTGCCGGTTTATTGGCAGTAATGCCCAACATTGGTAATTTGTGGAGCACGCAGGAATATGCCAAAGAAACTATTCGAGGAGGATCATCGGAACTGACACAGAAGAAAGAAGCTACCAAAGGCGGTGGCTTAGATTTTGATTATGCTACTCGTTGGAGTTATGGTTTTTCA
>CAZQYO010000237.1:0-4800 GCA_964597415.1 uncultured Chitinophaga sp. | reverse complement strand
TACTCTATCGAAGAATAAGCGGGCGCTGGCCTCAGCTTCTTCTTTCGGTAAGGTTTTTAATTCAACAGCAAAATGTTTCAGCCCGTCTAATTCTGTTTGTAGAAAGGTGCCGTATTCTGCACTTTTGGCGGCTGCGTTTAGTATTTCCTCGCACAGCACTTCAAAGCCTTCTGATTTATGCAGTGCCCGCAGCATATCTAAAATGATCACGTTGCCGGAGCCTTCCCAAATCGGAAGCACCATCACATCTCGCATCAGTTTGGGCATTACCATATCTTCAATGTATCCCAACCCGCCCATCAACTCCATGCTTTCGCGGGTAATGTACACCCCGGTTTCAGCCGACCACTTTTTGGTCATTGGGTTAATGATGCGAAAGAGTTGTGCTTCGCGTTCATCTCCATTATCGGCCATATCGAGGGAGCGGATGGCGCGCCATACCAAGTAGAAGTTAGCCACGTTGAGCGATCCGAGTTCGGTTAGTTTTGTGCGAATGAGAGCATGTTGCAGTGCGTCTTTGCCAAAGAGACTGCGGTGCAGCAGAAACTGGTAAGCCTCTATCAATGCTCTGCGCGCAATAGATAAAGCAGTGACCGAGTTATACAAGCGCGACAGATTAATCATTTCTACCATCACTTTAAACCCTTCAAACTCGTTGCCTACTAACTTGCCCTCGGTATTGGTAAGCATACATTCGGCACTGGCCATAGAGCGCACGCCTAATTTGTCTTTGAGGCGGATAATATCAATAGCGTTTCTCTCACCCTCGGGCAGGTTCTTTTCAACTAAGAAAATGGAAAGACCTTTCGTGCCTTTTATTCCATCATCGGTGCGGGCCAAAGCAAAAATGAGTTCCGCATTGGCATTACTGCAAAACCATTTTTCGCCATTCAGTAAGTAGTGCTTGCCTTTGGTGGGTGTGGCAGTGGTGATGTTAGCTCCCACATCAGAGCCTCCTGTTTTTTCTGTTAGATACATGGCTCCGGTAAATAACTCATCGGCCATATTGGTATAAATATGCGGGAGCAAACGCGCCTTGTCCTCTTCCTCTCCAAATAAATCTATCAGCCGCGCTACTCCGTCCGTCATGCAAAGCGGGCAATAGAGTCCGGCTTCGCTCATCGCAAACAGATAGCCCACCGAAAAACCCAAGCGGTGTTTTTCCCGACTAAATCGTTGGGCGGATGCCGGCTCCCACTTTACTCGAAACATGCCCGACTTCAGTGCAATGTCCGTCAACTCGCGGTAGGCCGGGTGAAAGCGAATGTCATTAATCGTTTCTCCCAAAGCATTTCGCTTCACTAACACCGGGCCGTTTTTATCGGCTAACATCGAAAGTTCATTCATTCGCCCGGCAGCTTGCGCTCCGGTATATTCGAGGCGCTCTTTCATAGTCGTATATCCTTCGCGCGAAATATTCCGGCTCAGGTAGTTTCTGAAAATGAGATCGCTGGTGTAGAAGTTAGTGCTGGGGTGAAATTCTTTAGCGAGCACTCTGTTCTTTTCGGCAGGGTATTGCACTGCGGGAGTTGTCATGGTATCCATATCAAATCAATTTTGTTGAATAGTTTTTAGCGTGGTGAAGATACAAACAATGTGAAAGTGAGCCATGAGATTACTCAGGATTCAGGAAAAATGGCACTTGCCTAATTCTGACATCCGGTGAGTTTGGAATAAAGGTTGACTTGTCAGGTGTGCTTTTCTTGATTTTACGATTCGTGCTTTCTATTAAATATTCCGATATGCCTCGCTCATACTAGGCCCCAAGCTGTGCGGAATAGTCTTTTGTGAGGTACTGTTCATATTGCGCTATGAGATCCAAAGTGAGGTAGGAACGGACCATTTTTAAAATAGCTTAATCCACGCTTTAGAATGGTTTAGTCAATGTGTTGCTCAAATTCAGAAGGAAGGGTATTTATTGAAGTAAGCGTTTTACCTTTGAGCTAAATTTATATGGCAGTTTAAATTACTTCCCCTCCATTTATTTCAGGCGCAAAATTATTTTTTTCAGCTTTTAAATTACTAATATAGAATGGAGAGAGTGTCATTAGAACATGTGGGAGTTGTTGCTACTGTCAACGAATAAGCGGTTGATAATCGCTGGGAGCTTATCTTTTAAAATGACAAATTACGAGTGAGAAAGTTAGATTAACTATTTTAGAAGTCTGAAAACAGGCAAATGACTTTTGGGAAAATGAAATATATTTTGAATAAGCCATTATATCAAGTGGCCTTTTTCGTCTTTATTTTTGAGGCTATATTTGCGCCTTCCTATTCGCTTGAGTTTGACCGCTACTGTTTTCACTCATGGTGTAGTTACATATTTGAACACGGTATCAGCAAAGCGTATCACAATACAAATCCTGTATTCAATTACCCACCTTTAATTTCATATCCATTATACTTATTCGGAAAATTGGCGGATAGTCAGGTGAACATTGACCGTTATTTTCGTTTATTCAAAGTATTCCCTTTACTCTTTGATTTTATTGCAGCCATACTGATTGTTTGCCTTTCTGAAAACAGGAAGAAACAAATTCTTTTGCTTCTGTTGCTTATCACCAATCCTATTTTTATCTATAACTCATATAGTTGGGGACAATATGATGCAGTTTTATCTACGCTTATTTTCATTTCATTTCTTTTCGTTTTGAAAGAAAGGATGACATGGAGTGTTTTGTTTTTTATTCTGGCTATTAATTTTAAAGTGCAAGCAGTCATTTTTTTACCTCCTCTATTGTTATTGGGCTTTTATAAATTATGGAACAAGGTAAGCTTATTGGATATATTACGGGCAATTATAGCTACTGCTGCTTTGCAAATAATTATTGTCCTTCCTTTCTTAATAACTGGGGAGATAAACGGAGTAATTAAGGCAGTTGTTGGGTCTGTAGATTTTTATCCGGTTGTATCAGTAAGTGCCTATAATATTTGGTGTCTTCTTCTTGGTGAGCAAGCTTTTCATCTATCAGATAAAATAATATGGTATGGTGGAAGTTATAAGCATTGGGGATTAATAATGTTTTGTCTTTTTTCATTTTTTGCTCTTTTACCACTACTTATTTCAGCAGTTTCATCTATTATTTCAAGAAAAGTAATTACATCTGAAAGAAGTGCTCATATCATTCTCTTTGCCCTAATACCCTTACTTTTTTTCTACTTTAATACTCAAATGCACGAGAGGTATTCTCATCCAGCATTTATTTTTATTGCCTTCTTCTCTTTTTTGAATCGAAAGTATTTTTTGTTTGCTATTATGTGTCTTGCCTATTTCGGAAACCTTGAACCCGGTTTGCACTATTTCGGATTACCCAATTATGACATTCTTATTTTTCAACCGGCTTTTGTGGCATCACTTTATTTATTACTGATAATTTCATTGTTCTATTATCTGTATAAGCCATTTACCCTTCAATTATTTTCGATTAAGTAAAGAGTACTTGCGGTATTACTTCTCTGTAAACTCTTTGTTTACAATTCGGTTCTTTATGATAAACAGTGGTCTGCCTTTTACTTGGAAAAAAATCCGTAATACATATTCTCCGATAATACCTAAGGACACAAGTTGAACACCACTAAATAATATTATGGTGAACAACAATCCCGTAAAACCTTCTATTACCGAATCACCGAAAACGAACTTTTTTATCAACGTGTAAACAAAATATGAAAGCGCAATAAGGATTGTAGCAACACCCATATTGGTAATGAATTTTATTGGGAAATCGCTGAAATTGAAAATGCCATTATAGGCCAGCCGGTAAAGCATTTTGAAAGAATATTTTGTTTCTCCTGCAGCACGTTCCGGACGATCGTATTCTAAACCTACTTGTTTAAAACCAATCCATGAGCGAAGCCCTCTTATATATCTGCTTTCTTCGGGTAATTGGTTAATTATATCCACCACTTTGCGGCTTAACAAAGCAAAATCTCCACTATCTAAGTTTACTTCAATGTTTGAAATATTTTTAAGTAGGCGATAATAAAAGTGGTATGCCAATCGCTTTAACCTATTTTCTTTTCTATTTTTTCTCACTGCAAAAACCACATCATTCCCCTCTTTCAAAAGTTTGTAAAAATCGGGGAATAGTTCAGGCGGATCCTGTAAGTCGCCATCAATGCACATAACCGCTTCCGTTCCTCGTGCCATAGATAGTCCTGCGGAGAATGCTAATTGGTGTCCGAAGTTTCTGGATAAAAAAACGCATTGATACCGCTCGTCCTGTAAAGCAATTATTTGCATAAGTTGTGCCGTATTGTCAACCGATCCGTCATCTACCAGCACCACTTCTATTTTTGTAAGAGTTGAATCCATTAATTGATTCAAACGGCTAACTAATAGAGGAAAACTATCTTTTTCGTTGTAAAGAGGAACTACAAATGATATTTGAGGCTGCATAATTATTGGGTTAGTTTTCCGCTGGTTAATTGGTATAATTTAGTATCATAGAAATTTTCTTTGACCGTATAGGTATAATTGGACTCTATATATTTCTTGATGTCTTCCTGATTGGCAATTATTTGTTGATTGGTAGTGAATTCATTTTTTCCGGTAAAACCTTCAGCTTTTAAATTAACTCCTGTCTCATTAATTTGGCTAACATACAACACCCACTGTAATGAATAAGGTTGGGAAAGATAAATGACATTGTTTAAGTTCTTGTCTTGTGCAATCGCATTTCGCAAATAATAGGATACTGAATAAAAGGAATCCTCATTTAAATCATCTGTGGCGTATTTTATGAATTGAAAAGCTTCAAAAACAGGGTTACTTCGTGATGAAGGTCGAAGGCGTCTCCA
>CAZQYO010000236.1:0-4813 GCA_964597415.1 uncultured Chitinophaga sp. | reverse complement strand
AAGCTTATCCCCGGGGCCTACAAGGCCGATCTGTTCCGTTATTGTGTTCTCTATTGTTATTGGCTTTCTCAGAATTTTCATTGACCGATTCTTTTCCGTCAGTATTGAATTGGGAGTAGCTATTTATGTCACCGTCACCGTGGTTACCTTTCTACTGTTGGTCTGGTACCTCACTATTGCCATCAATAAGTCAGATGCAGAAAGAACCGAAATACAGGAAAGGTTAGGGCAGCTAAATAAAGAATTGGTGATGAAGAATATCTTCTACGACCAAACCCCCGATCTGCTTGGCACCGCCAGTCTCGAAGGTTATTTTCTGGAGTTGAATGAATCTTACCCAAAGGTTTTGGGCTACACTAAAAAGGAGTTAAAGGAATCTCCCTTTATCAGTTTTGTACATCCCGATGATGTGGAAAGCACTTTAGCGGAAGTGGAAAAGTTAGCTTCGGGCAGAACTACCATTGGCTTTGAAAATCGCTACAGGTGTAAAAACGGTCAGTACGTTTGGCTGCAATGGAACACGGTGGTGTATAATCATCTGCTGTATGCCTCTGCCCGAAACATTACCCGTGCCAAGGAGCAGGCGGAACTGCTGCGCCAACAAACCCAGCAATTGGAGCGAGTGAATGCAGAACTCGACTCTTTTACTTATTCGGTTTCGCATGACTTACGCGCTCCATTGAGAGGGGTGCATGGCTATGCACAGATTCTATTGGAAGATTATGGAACTAAGTTAGATGAGGAAGGTCATCGGCTCATTGGCAATATTATGAGCAATGCAAAAAAGATGGGGCATTTGATAGATGATTTGCTTTCGTTCTCCCGCTTGGGCCGAAGAGAGTTGGTAAAATCTACTGTGAGTATGCAGGAAATGGTAGAGGGGATATGCGCTGAAATTTGCACCGGTGAACCTTCGCGGAAAATCAATTTCAAAATAGAGAAACTGCCGCCTGCTAAGGCCGATGCGGTAACCATGCGGCAAGTATGGGTGAATCTGCTAACCAATGCCGCTAAATACACCCGCTTGGAACAAGAGGCGGTGATTGAAATTGGCGCACAGGAAAACAAGCGAACGACCACCTACTTTGTGAAGGATAACGGAGTGGGCTTTGATATGAAATATGCCGATAAACTTTTTGGAGTGTTTCAGCGCCTGCATACCGAACAGGAATTTGAAGGCACCGGTGTGGGGCTGGCTATTATTCAACGAATTATTACCAAACACGGAGGCAAAGTGTGGGCCGATTCAAAAATAAACGAAGGAGCTACTTTTTATTTTTCACTTTATAAAAATCCAAAATCATGACACAGGAAGTTGACATTTTATTAGTAGAAGATAATCCGGCTGATGCGGAATTGACCATTCGCGCATTGAAAAAAAACAACTTAGCCAATAATCTTCTTCACTTAAAAGACGGGGTGCAGGCATTGGATTTCATTTTTGCCACCGGTGAATATGAAGGCCGCCAACCAAGCAGTGGCCCCTGCATCATTGTGCTTGATTTGAAGATGCCTAAAGTAAGCGGCATTCAAGTGCTGGAAAAAATAAAGTCAGATGAGCGCACCCGAAAAATTCCGGTGATTATACTGACCTCTTCGCGCGAAGACCCGGATATAAAGCGATGCTATGAACTGGGAGTGAACAGCTATGTGGTGAAGCCGGTAGAGTTTGATGATTTTGTAAAAGCTGTCAGCGACATAGGGCTTTATTGGATGATTCTGAATCAACTTCCTCCACGAAATAATTAATAGCCGCATGGAAAAACAAGTAAAAATATTAATCGTAGAGCACGATGCCACCGACATTGAATTGCTCTTGCATCATTTGAAAAAGAATGACTTTCCGCACGTGGCCGAAGTAGTAGAAACCGAAGAGCAATACATAGCCGCATTAGAGGAGTTTAAGCCCGATATTATTTTATCGGACTTTTCTTTGCCGGCTTTCAACGGACTCATCGCTTTTGAGATTAAGCAGCAGATGGCTCCTTACACCCCTTTTATCATTGTATCGGGTACTATAGGAGACGAAAATGCAGTGGACCTGATTAAAAACGGAATTACCGACTATGCGTTGAAGGATAAATTGTATTCCCTGTTGCCCAAGATTCACCGCGCTATGAAAGAGGCATGTGAGTTGAAGAAAAAAAATGAAGCTGAAGCTCTTTTACGCAAAAACAGAAGCCTGTTATACGAGGCACAGAGTATAGCCCACCTCGGTAATTGGGAAATTGATTTGATAACGAAGAAAGCCATTTGGTCGGATGAGGCTTACCGAATACTCGGCTTGGATCCTGCGCAAGCCACGCCATCTACCAAGTTGTTTCTGCAGTTTGTTCATCCCGATGATTTGCAAGTGGTAGAGCGGGCGATTGGCTTAGCTATGGAGAATTTTCAAAGTTCTGTGTATAGCTGTAGAGTGATCAGCGCGGATAAATGTGAAAAGTATATTCATGTGCAAAGTAAGTTTGCCTTGAATGAGCAGGGCTTGCCTATTCGCATATTTGGAACGGTGCACGACATTACCGAGTTAAAGCGGGCAGAGATGGAAATAAAAACGATGAACTCTGCACTCGAAGAAAAAGTGAGGCAACGCACTTCGGAATTGTTAGACAGCAACCAGCAGTTAGAGGCCTTCACTTATTCTGTCTCCCATGATTTGCGCACTCCGTTGCGATCTATCTATGGCTTTGCTCAAATTATTAAGAAGAGTGTTCGCGATAAATTGGATACTGCCGATCAGGAACTGTTTGATATGATTATGGAAAATACTTTGCGGATGCAATCGCTTATTGAGGACATGTTGGTGTTTTCACGGGCGGGCAGAAGCAGTTTGAAAAAGGTACGCCTGGATATGAAGGAAGTGGTGGGGAGTTGTATCGCCTCGGTGTGTGAAAATATGAAGCAGAAGCCGGAGATAAAAATGGGAGAACTGCCCCAAGTGTTTGCCGATAAGTCGTTGATAGAGCAGGTGCTTATCAATCTTATTGCCAATGCGGTGAAATACTCTTCTAAAAATCCGAAACCGGAAATACTAATAGGCTCAAAAGAAGAAGGAGAGACAATAGTTTTTTACATTAAGGATAACGGGGCGGGTTTTGATATGCAGTATTACGGTCGCCTGTTTCAGGTTTTCAGCCGGCTGCATACGCTCGATGAGTTTGAGGGTACGGGGGTGGGCTTGGCTATTGTGAAGCGGATTATAGAAAAGCACGGTGGCCAGGTGTGGGCGGAAGGCAGGTTAGGAGAAGGAGCCACTTTCTATTTTAAGTTACCCCGCACTAAGAAAATTGTTCAGCCACAGAATTAGAGTAGATTTCTTGAAGAGAGAATTGTAGGTAGCGAATTGAAATGAAAGGTGGATTTCGGATTGAAACCTTGCGTAGCCGATATAGAATAATGAATAGCGAATTTTGAATAGCGAATATCGAATGGAAACTTTGAGTTAATAAATTTAGAAACAAGCGCTACAGCACGCCCGCCCGTGGGAGAGTGATGTGCCCCAAGTGGGCGCAGTAAGGCGCCAAGTATTTTAAATTATTTTTCTTCCCTCATAACGGCTGTTGCAGAGAAACCTTTCGGAGAAAGAGGTACACTACATGCTGTTTCATTTGGGGAGTAGAAAGACCTTTCGGAAAAGCCGGAGGCCATTTAATTTCGGAATGCATTATTTTCACCGTAGTACATTTATAAGCTATAACCCATTAAACATGAAAGCCAAAAACCACCGTATTTTTCTTTTTTCTGTAGCGAGTATTTTGCTGGTTAGTTTGCTAAACATCAGCGAACTCAAAGCCATTCACTTGGAGAGTCAGCAAACAAAGAGCACTGCCATTTTTGATCCTTCGGGATATTATAACCTCGCCCATAACCATCCGTCTGCAACAGATCAATCGAATGTGGCAAAGGATAAAAGGAGCACCGCTTTTATAATGGATTTTTTTGGTTTACCGGCTATCATTTACGTTTTGTTTTTTCTTTCGGCATTGAAGGCTTCGGGAGTTGTGCTTACACTTACCCGGAAAATAATGCTGTTTGTTTTTTCATGGTTGATATTTGAGTTTACGAGCTACACAATGATGATAGTCGGCTTGTTTACCCTGGGGTTTGGAGTATTCGTTTTCCCTGTGGTGCTGCTGATTTCGCTTTTTGTTTTCTTATGGATGGCTACCCGAATGTTGAAGGTTAGGTTTCCTGCCAATAACTATCCGGCATTTATTGCGGGGGCTATCTTTCTCTCGTTGTTGCCGGTGCTGTATATTTTTAAAATTGATTTCAATTTGCCCTTGATGGCCGTTTTTTATATCCTGTTTTTTCAACTCCTCATTGGAGCCTATTTGGACAAAGCTTACACGGCCAAGTGGCGAAGCGAAGTGGTAGAAACAGAAAATCCCGGCACGTTATCGTCATAACTGCCGGGTTTTCTTGGACATGAGGAAATCTTTATTTCAGCAGGGTCAATGCCCCTTTGAAGGTGCGGTCACTGGTACCGTCTAAGTGAACTATTTTCATGATGTAGATGTAAACGGCAGGCTCTTGTTTTTCGCCTTTATAGCTTCCGTCCCATTTAAAATATTGGTCGTTGGTTTCAAATACTTTCTCGCCCCAGCGGTCAAAAACTAACAACTGGAAATAGCGAATGCCGGCAAGATTTCCGTACAACTGTAGCAAGTCGTTGTTGCCATCGCCATTGGGCGAAAATGCGTTTGGTAGAAAGACCGCGTTGTCGGCTATTACTTCTACTCCTACAGTATCTTGCGCTACACAGCCGGTAGTATCGGTCGCTATCACCGTATATACCGTAGAGCGGGTAGGC
>CAZQYO010000235.1:0-4846 GCA_964597415.1 uncultured Chitinophaga sp. | reverse complement strand
CCTTATTCCGATTCGATTATTCATCAGCGATCGAGGTTTTGCCAAATTAGAAATAGGCTTAGGCCGAGGTAAAAAGAAATTTGATAAACGCGATAGCCTCAAACAAAAAGAAACTAAGCGAGAATTAGATCGGGTGATGAAGAAATATCGGTAAGACAAACCGGAATAACAGAACCCCCTCTTGCGATGCCTCTTGACTTTCCGGGAGTTTGAAGCAAAGCTACCGGTCAGGCAGATCAGGTTATTTTGGATAAAGCAGTATGTTCGGTATAGAAACTTTGCAACATGAAAAAACTCTTAGCCATAATATCAATTTTGACAATTACTTTAGGCTGTAATTCCACTAATAAAAAAACGAGTGCAATGAAAAAACCTAATAGCGAAATAGAGAATACTAATTCATCCGATGACACCACCCCACAGGTGACAGGTATCGGAGGGATTTTCTTTTTTTCTGATGATCCAAAGGAAGCTAAAGAATGGTATGCTAAAAACTTAGGGATTGAAGTCAATGAATGGGGCGCTAGTTTTGAATCCAGAAATGCCAAACGACCGGATGAAATAAATTATCTCCAATGGAGTCCTTTTAAGCGGGGCAGTCAATATTTTGCTCCATCAAAAAAGGAGTTTATGATTAATTACAGAGTTCAGAATATTGAAGGGCTTGTAAAAAATCTCGAAGCCAATGGAGTAACCATTGTTGATACACTTGAAACATTTGATTATGGAAAATTTATTCACATTATGGATGCAGAGGGAAATAAAATTGAACTTTGGGAACCTATTGACAAAGTATTTACAGAAATGGATGGAAACACCACAAAATAAAGGGATCAGACCTCGATGCGTTTTCATTCCCGCCAAATCAATACAGCATATTAGTTGAAGATAGCTGAGTAAATGTACCTTCTGCGAATAAAAAACATCTTCTGCCTTAATTAGAAAAGCAAAGCGGGTCCGTGGCAAAAGCCGCGAACCCACTATTATAATAAGTAGGCTAATTACTTAGAAATTCAATACTTTAAACTCCGCTACACGGTTCATGCTATAAACATCTTCCGGATAAACCATTGGGCTGTTGCAATCACATCCACCAATCTGCCGACCTTTGCCGTAGTTTTTAAGCACAACTCTTTCAGCCAATTCCCCTTTATTGGCAAAATATTCCTTAATTATTTCTATCCGCTTTGAAGCGATATCTTCCGGTTCATTGCAGGCGGCATGTATTCCTATCTCAACGGTGAGTGAAGGGGAGTTCTTCAAAGCTATAAGGGTATTCGACAAGGCAACTTTATCCATGCCGTTCAACTCGGTGCTACCTGCTGCAAAATAAATGTTCGATAACCGCACTTGACTGTTCACCTTCACCTTTTCTAAACTTACTTGAGTAAAAGTGGGACGAAGAATTTCAACTCCTGAAAGAAAGTAAGAGTAGGTAATATACTTTATGCCTTCTTCACTGGTTTGTTTGCTGATATCTACCCGGTACTTGTTATCTACTTTTAGTTGCAAGGCAATAAAACCGGAGTCATTGGACACGGCCACTATCGTTTTCCCATCTGTCAAATCAAGCACTCGCACATACGCATCAGAAATGGGGCTTTTGCTGTTTTGTTCTACTAAACGAATTTTGTAAGGAACGGTATCTGCAAAAACCTGAAGCGATAATAATGTGAGGAGCAGAGGTATAAACTTTTTCATATTGCTGTTTCAGTTCTAAAATACTTTGCCTTTAAGCATGGGAACAAAGGAAAACTCGTCAAACTCTTCAGTGGAGTACTGGTTTTCTCCTTCCTTAGTTATACGCAGCATTATACATTTGGTTTCAACCTCGAAGGGAATTACCATTTGGCCTCCCACAGCTAATTGCCGAAGCAATTTTTTAGGATGTTCGGGCACGGCCGCTGTAATAATAATTTTATCGAAAGGAGCGTAAGTGGGCAGCCCTTCAAATCCATCTCCGAAATAACATTTTACATTGTGATAACCGAGTTTGGTGAGAAGATCCTTCGTCTTTTCGTACAGTTTTCGGTGCCGCTCAATAGAGTAAACCTTCGCGCCTAAAGTGGCCAGTACCGCGGCTTGGTAACCACTGCCCGTGCCAATTTCCAATACTTTCTGTTTTGGGTTTACCTCCAGCAACTGACTTTGGTAAGCCACAGTGTAGGGTTGAGAAATAGTTTGCCCCTCCCCTATGGGGAAGGCTTTGTCTTCGTAGGCTTGTGTTTCGTGGAAGATAGTATCGTTTCCAAAAAAGAGATGCCGAGGAACTGTTTCAATAGCATTCAAAACATTTCGGTCGCTGATTCCTTTCCCTTGTATTTGCACACGTAACTCTTTTCGCAATCCTTTGTGGCGATATGTATCAATTTGCTGCATAGCTGTCATCACTCTCAAAAAAACAGATTACTACTCTATAAAGAGGTCTCCTTTTTAAACAAAAAAAATCTGAAAGGTACAGAATAGGACACCTGGCTGCTTCCGCCATTTTTATAGTTTTATGCCCTTAAATTTTCGCGATGAATAAAATCAAATTCGGAACAGACGGTTGGCGGGGAATTATTGCCAAAGATTTTACGGTAGATAATGTGAAGCGAGTGGCTAAGGCAACCGCTGATTGGGCTTTAGCCCGCGACCCCCATGCAAAAGTTGTGTTGGGTTTCGACTGTCGCTTTGCCGGCCCTCTGTTTGCTCACGCCTCGGTTAACGTATTTTGCGGCATGGGAATTAAAGTGTATTTGGATAAGCATTTTGTTTCTACTCCTATGATTTCGCTCGCTGCTCGCCAACTGGAATGTGAAGTGGGAGTGATCTTCACCGCGAGTCACAATCCTCCTTCTTATAACGGTTATAAATTGAAAGCCAAGTACGGAGGCCCTCTTTTTCAAAAATATATTTCGGAAATAGAGGGAATGATACCTGATTCGTATGGTAGTGAGGATTTAAGTTTAGAGGCATGGGAAGAAAAGGAGCTGTTGGAATTTGTAGATTTGGAAACGATGTACTACGACCATGTAGCGGCTAACTTTGATTTGGAAGCGATGAATGAAAATAGTGAACTGATAGTGGCTTATGATGCCATGTACGGAGCGGGACAAAGTGTATTCCCGCGTATTTTACCTCATACTGATTTGTTGCATTGCGAATACAATCCTTCTTTTTATGGACAAGCCCCGGAGCCTATTGCCAAAAACCTGAAAGAGTTGGAAAACTATTTGAAGGAAATGAAACATATAGACCTAGCCATTGCCACCGATGGTGATGCCGACCGGATCGGCTTGTATGATGGCAAGGGAAATTTTGTAGATGCACACCATGTGATATTGCTGCTGATCCATATCCTACACAAATACAAGGAAATGAGCGGTAAGGTGGTGATTGCTTTTTCTGTATCAGACAAAGTGAAGAAACTATGTGATATATACGGAATTCCTTGGGAGGTTACTAAAATAGGATTTAAATACATCTGCGAAATTATGCAGCAGGAAGATGTGCTGGTGGGAGGGAAGGAAAGCGGAGGCATTGCCGTAAAAGGGCACCTTCCGGAACGCGATGGCATTTGGAATGGATTGGTTATATTGGAGCACTTAGTGTCACATCACAAAACCTTGCCGGAACTGATTCAAGAGGTGTACAAAGAGGTGGGACAGTTTGCCTACAACCGAAATGACCTGCATTTGAAAGAAGAGCAGAAGCTACAGATAATGGAAAACTGTAAAAACGGAAAGTATGCATCTTTTGGAGATATCCCTGTGAGTCGTGTAGAGGATTTAGACGGCTACAAGTTTTACTTACAAGATGAAGAAACACTGATGATTCGCGCCAGTGGTACAGAACCTGTGTTGCGGGTATATGCCGAAGCTGCTACCCCCGGCCGCGTAGAGGAAATATTACAGAGAGTGCGACTTACTTTGATGGGTAGCGATGAAGCTATTGGTTAATCAAATCATCGCTTCCGGTTATTCCATTTTTTAATGAGTGCTATTGGTCGTATTTATTCCCACCAAATTTTTCGATCGGCTAAGAGTGACAGGAATAACCGTATCCGTTTCTAACTGTGCCATGTGGTTTCCTGTTAGATTCAGTATTGGAGCGGGGGCGTGGATTTCTGTGCTGGAAGAATGAAGACCCACATTCTGTAAAGTAGTGAAAGTCTTGGCAGTTCTGTTCAACATAAAAACTTTTACAGGTTCAGCATTATCCCTTAAAGAAGGATTTAAAACCTGAGTGCCGTTTTTTGATGAAGAGGCAAAATCTGACGTTTGAGTAAAACCTGCGGCCGACATAAGCAAACTGCAACAGGTGATAAAGAATATCTTTCTCATGGTTTTCTTTCTATTGATAAATAATTACCTGCAGCACTCCTTCCAACACGCTGGAGTTGTCACCGCCAACGGTAGCATTGCTTCCTGCCACTTTTCGAGCTTCTACCTGAAAGGTATAAGTGCCTGCCGGTAAATCATACTGTCCGGAAGTAGAGGAAGCATAAGTAGCCATACTCCAATTTGCCATTTGACCTTTTAGTCCGGCATTGTTAAGTGCCGAAATCCGCTTATAGCCGCCATCTGCCAAAATATTGCCGTTCATAGTAAGTACTATATCTACAGTAGAGTAGCCGCTGGAAGAATTAGAAGTGGTTTGTATCCCCCCATCTGTTCTCAGATATACTTTGGCAGGTGATGATAGCGTGATGGTTTTAGTCAAGCCGGATAGAGCAGAAAAACTCGAGTTCTTTACAGTAATCTCCTGCGATTGATTTTGCTGATAGGCGGTAGGGCTTCCGCCACCACCCGTTGAAATAGTTTGCCATGAAGCAAGCCCTGCTGCATCTGAGGTCAGTACTTTT
>CAZQYO010000234.1:0-4848 GCA_964597415.1 uncultured Chitinophaga sp. | reverse complement strand
TTAGCGAATACCCCTTCATTAACGCTGATAACAAAGGAGGAAGAGAGCATATTCAACAACCAACTCGGGTTTATAGAGCATCCGGTGAAGGTAGTGAGCGACACCACCCTTCAGCAAGTGGAATCTCTCTGGTTGCAATGTCTGAAAACTGATAGCTCTCGAATAGATATACTTAAAGGACTGTGTACACTTTACGGGATGGCATTGAAAAAGGAAAAGTTGAAAGCAGCGATAAAGAAGTTAGTGCAGCAGGAAAAAGATGAAGATGGCGGGCAGGCCTATCGCACGGCTGAATATGCCCGTAAATTTAAAGAGCGGGGAAGGGTGGAAGAGGCGATGGAGTTGTATCGCTTTATTGCAACATTATATCCTCAACTGGCAGGTATTCGCTGCGATATAGCTTCTGAATATTTTTACAGTGGCGACATAAAATCGGCCTTGCAGTGGTTGGACTCTGCCTTTGCGCAAAAAGATATTGATGAGACCACTTATTTGAATGGAGCTTTTATTTACAGCAATTTGGGTTATTTCGATAATGCGCAGCAGACACTTGATAGCTACTCAAAGAAGTTTGACCGCAAAATGAATCAGTTTTACTATGGGCTTCATCAGTTTGCAGAAGCTACGAAAGGCTGGTACGATGTGTTGCAGTATTTTTCGCAAATGGTGGATAGCAACGCATACTACACCGAAGTAAAATTGGCGCAGACACTACTCCAATACAAAGATTCCTTTTCGATAGCAGACTATTCCGCTTTGATAAGAACCGACATCCCCGATTATTACAAAGTACTAATTCATCAGCGTGCAGTAAAACAGTTTCCCCAAAGCTGCGAACCCTTTTTGCAATATGGCGTATTTGAAAGTTTCATAAAAAATTATCCGGCTGCTATTCAGTTTTTAGAAGAAGGAGAGCATTGCAACATGGACAGCAGCCAGTTGGCCTATTGGCAGTTGAACTATGGATTCGCATTATATCAAAGTGGGCAATACAAAAGTTCTTTGCTGAGATGGCAGCCGCTTCTGCGCTCCGGCAATAAGTTTATGGCACAAGCTGCTGAATATTTCACTGCGAAAATTTTGTTGGAGCAAAAGCAAAATCAATTAGCTAAAACTTATTTAGAAAAAATAAGTGCGAGTGATACAGATACAAAGTATGTAACTCTGGCTAACTATCTGTTACAGCATTAGCTTCCTGATTAATGCACCTCTTCGGTTCCGGTTTCGGGGTGCTGTTGCCCATATTGGGCTTTCTTCTCTTTCCATGCCTTTTGCTCTTCTTGCATTTCTTTTTGTTCTTCGGCTGTCAGCGGCTTATCGGTCAGCTTACTCAAATCAGGCGAACCGGCATTTACCCAACAGGTCAGCCAAAAGTCAGCCACCATTTTAATAGCACTTCTCATTCTTCGCTCTACCATACCGTCCATGCTGTCGCTGTACGCCTTAGCATATTCAGCAGAGTAGGCTTTTACTACGTTTTGCCCGCGGGTTTCAAAAGCATATTTATTATCGGAGCTAAAATTTTGACTGAGCATTTTTTCGTACCCAAAAACACTATCCAGGGCGTGATGACTTTCGAGAATGGTTTGCCAAATTCTGTCCAAAGGTTTTGAGACATACGCAGCTTTGCCAATAAAGTAATCATAATCCTCCCCGAACAATTCAGGGATTCGCGATTCCCAAAAACAGTGTATCCCTATCTGATGAGTCATTTGCCCATTATAGTTTTCGCTGGTATGTAAGGGCACATTCGAATCGGCAATATAGTGCCCCAACTCGGTAGATAATCGCAAAATTTTTGCTTTGTCTTTTTCTTTAAAAGCATCGGTGAGCCAATACATCATCTGTTGAATACGCCAGGGCACAATCCCATAAGCCTTGAGTGTATCTTCTGAATATTTAGCTGCGGCATCTTTCCAACTGTGCGGAAAATCTTTACAAGGATATTCGCAATAATGGTCGAGATCAATATAGTGGCGCGGGGCTTCGTCCACCGAAGCATATCTCCTCTTGTCGGGATCTACTGCGTGTTCAGTAATGTATTCTATGTTCTCTTTATAGAAGCCAATCATTTCGGGAGGAAGCAAAAAGACAGCAATGCGGTTAATACGCTGATGTGCCCAAAAGCCCCAAGCAAAAGAGGACTGACAAAGGGAAAATAAAAGCAGTGAGAACAGCAAGCGTTTCATGGTTTCATTTCCTCCATTTTTCCTCCGTTGTTTTCCTCTATTTCCGTTACTCCACCGCTCACGATGAACTTCATCATATCGCTGGCTTTTACATCTTCTAATATTTGCACCTGATCGGTATTCACTACATACAAAATTCCGGATAAGTTATACGACAGCGGAGTATAAACGGCAACCTTACCCATAACACTCATCTCACTCAAATCTTCCTGAGTAATGAAGCCGAGTTTGAAAACACCACTCCCTTTCCCCATTTCAAACATTACCGGTCGGCTAAATTTTTTCTTGCTGCTCATAAAAGCCCCGAAAAAATCTTTCAACGAAGTGTAAAGATCTTTTACTAACGGAGTCTTTTCTAACAGGGTATCGAAAATATGCAACAGCGGCTGCATAATCACCAATGAACCGAAAAAACCGATGAGAGTAATGGTAATGACCAACACCAAAATACCGATGCCCGGATAGTAAAAATGAAAGAGCCGTTCGAACAGGGAACTAACGCGCGAATCAAGCCAGTCGAAAACAATGAAGATGGCGTAGATGGTAACGATGAACGGAGCTATCAATAAAAGCCCCTGCATGAAATACGAAACTATTTTGCCTCCGCGGGTCTTAAACCAATCATTCGTCTTACTCATGTCGGTGTTTAAATTTTTGTAAAGTTAACAAGACATTTATCTATTTGCGAAGTGTGCAGAAATCGTCCTAAGCATTGCCTGACTATGCTTTTGGTTATTACATTTATGCGTTACTAAACTACTGCCTCATTGCTCGCTTCTCGTGTTATTATGATTCGCCCCGTGGCTTTCGGTTATAATGCCGAAACAGAAGATAGTAACGGATTTCAGAGTGCCGGTGAATTTTCTTCGACTGAAACCCGCACAAGAGCAATAGATGAATTTGAAGGCCTGGCCGAAAAAATAGCCGCTGCGGGAATTGACGTAAAGGTTTTCAACGATACTGCCATTCCTCATAAGCCCGATGCAGTGTTTCCGAATAATTGGTTCAGCACACACTCTGATGGGAATATATTTCTATACCCTATGTTATCTCCTCTTCGCAGAGCAGAAAGACGAGCGGATGTGATAGAATGGCTGCTGAAAAAATTTAAGGTGAAACGGCAAATTGACTTGACAAAGGCAGAGATTGAAAATCGCTTTTTAGAAGGCACCGGCAGCATGGTGATGGATCATGAGCATCGCACTATATACGCCTGTCTGTCTTCGAGAACCGAAATGGCACTATTGCGCCAGGTGGCCGATGAAATAGAATATGACTTGGTGGATTTTTGTGCGGTTGACAGGCGGGGTAACCCTATTTATCATACCAACGTGATTATGAGCATAGCGGAGAATTGGGCAGTAGTTTGTTCTGATTGTATGACTGAAAAGAAAGTGGAAGTAATGAAAACGCTTAGAGCTACAGACAAAGAATTAATTGAAATTTCGATAGAGCAAATGGAGAATTTCTGCGGTAATATTCTGATGTTACAAAACCCATCCGGGTATAAATTTACCGTTATGAGCGAAACGGCTCGCAGGTCTTTCACCTCTGCGCAACTTTCGCTTATCGAAAGGTCTTCCACCCTCCTCTCTTCCCCATTACCGGTCATTGAAAAAGTAGGTGGCGGCAGTGCCCGTTGTATGTTGACCGAAATTTTTCTGCCTGAATAGGGAACTTAACCTTCTTCTATCACCCCGAGAATAATGCGGCAGGCTTCCCGTATTTCATCTTCTGAAATAATAAGCGGAGGGGCAATTCTCATGCAATGAGGAGCAAATAAAAACCAGTCAGTTAGCACTCCCCGATCAATACATCGGTCAATGATCTTTTTATTCTGCGTGTAATTCTCAAACTCAAGGGCCATTAAAAGTCCTTTTCTCCGAACAGCTTTTATATCCGGATGTTTAAGAAGTTTTTCCATCAATGCTCCCTTTGCCTCTACTTGTGCGGTCAGTTCATTTTCTAATAAGACATTTAGTGCGGCTAAACCGGCTGCGCAACAAACCGGATGCCCGCCAAAAGTAGTGATATGACCCAACACCGGATTTTCAGAAAGTGATTGCATGATTTCCTTTGAGGAAATAAAAGCCCCAAGCGGCATTCCTCCACCAAATGCTTTTGCTAACAATAGAATATCCGGCTCTATCCCATAATGTTCAAAGGCAAATAGTTTACCGGTGCGACCCATTCCTGTTTGTATCTCATCGAGAATAAGCAGCGTTCCCGTTTCGGAACAGCGATTTCTCAGTTGTTGCAAAAACTCCTTTGATGGGAGATGTACGCCTGCCTCACCCTGAATAGTCTCTACAATCACCAAGGCGTGGTGCTCTGAAATTTTTTCAATTTCGCTGCTCACTCCAAAATTCAGTTGCAAGGTATCGGGCAACAAGGGACGAAACTTTCTTTTAAAACTTTCATCGCCCATCACACTCAATGCCCCCTGTGTACTTCCATGGTATGCGTTTTTAAAAGAGACCATGCCGGTGCGTCCGGTAAATCTCTTCGCTAATTTGAGCGCGCCTTCTGTGGCCTCTGAGCCGGAGTTAGTAAAGTAAATATTTTTTAAATGTGGCGGCAATATCTCGGAAAGTCGTTTGGCATACATTACTTGAGGGCTTTCTACAAACTCCCCATACACCATCAGGTGCATATACTT
>CAZQYO010000233.1:0-4848 GCA_964597415.1 uncultured Chitinophaga sp. | reverse complement strand
TCTACCAGCAATGAAATTTTTTTGAAATTGATGGAAATGGGATGTGTACCGGGTGAAACAATTTTGCTTGAACAAATAGCGACGCTCGGCGACCCTGTATCGGTAAATGTTGCCGGCTACCACCTAAGCCTGAGATTAAACGAGGCTGAGCATATTCTTATTAATAGCATTGCCGTAGAGGATATTCAACGAATTGTAATCAAACTGAAAGAGAAAAACATTGGCGTACTGATTACCGACCACAATGTGCAAGAAACTCTATCTATCACCGACCGCGCTTACCTTTTGTTTGAAGGCACCATTCTTAAACAGGGCACTTCGGATGAACTGGCTGAAGATGAACAGGTGCGAAGGCTGTATCTGGGTCAAAATTTTGTGTTGCGCAAGAAAGGGGAATCCCTTAAGAGTTAGTTTTTTCGCGCCATGCCCGATATAAAGAATTCTCTCTTTCGGACTTTCCTGCGATACGGCTATCCTTCTGATTTTTCGGCTGAACGTTCCTTTCGCGAGCAGCAGAAAAACTTCTTACACATACTTTCAAACATTCGCCACACGGTATTAGGAAAAAATATCGGACTTCAGAAAATTAGAAGCTACGAAGATTTTCGCAAGGCAATTCCGATTACCCAATATCCGTTTTACAAATCCTACATAGAGCGTATCCAAAACGGAGAGCAGCAGGTGATGAGTGCGGATCGGGTGCGCTGGTTTGGCAAAACTGCCGGCACTACCAGCGGCAGCAGTAAACTGATTCCACTTACCCGAACATTCATTCGCAAGACCCAAGTGGGCGGAACCTTCTACAGTTTATCGCGTCTTCATTCCTTAGATAAAACGGTGGATATTCTGAACACCAAAAATTTTGTAATGACCGGTGGTATTTATGAAACTCTTGAGCCTTCAGGTATTGTGGTGGGCGATGTGTCGGCTATTATGATGAAGAATATTCCTCTTGCGTTTCGAACTATTTATGTGCCCGATAATGATCTCGTCACTCATCCATCTTGGGAATATAAGATCAACCAAATTGCAAAAGAGGTTAGCCAAGCCGATGTAGGTACCATTAGCGGAATACCCACCTGGCATTTGGCTGTGCTCAGTAAAATACAGGAAAAAACTCCGTTTAAAAACCTACATGAAATTTGGAAAAACTATCGCATTTTTTTTCATGGCGGAGTAAATTTTGAACCTTACCGAAAACATTTTGAAGAACTAAGTGGAACGGATAAATGTATTTTTTTCGAGGCCTACAATGCTACCGAAGGTTTCTTTGGCATTCAAGCTGACCTGAGGGGAGGAGATTTATTGTTGCTCACCAATACAGGAGTGTATTATGAATTTATCCCCTTTGGGGATTATGGAACGGAAAAAGCCGAAGCTTTATACATTGAAGAAATTGAAACAGGTGTTCCTTACGTGTTACTGATTACTGCACTCAATGGATTGGTACGCTATGTAATTGGCGATGTGCTTACCTTTACTTCCACCGACCCTTTTCGTTTTCGCATCACGGGGCGAACACAGGAGTATATCAATGCTTTTGGCGAAGATTTACTGCTCTCGAATGTGGTAAATGCTCTGATGAAAACGAATCAGAAAGCGGGAAGCCGGATAAGTGAATACACCGTAGCGCCTCAATATATCCGGCTGCATGATAAAGGGAAAATTCAGTTTGTGATTGAGTTCCTGCAAGCTCCGGATAATTTAGATGATTTTACCTGTGAACTCGACCTACAGTTGCAAATCGAAAACTCTAATTACGCGCAAAAGCGAAATAATAATCTGGCTTTAACTTCATTAGAAGTGATATCTGCACCGGCCGGTACTTTCTATCAGTGGATGAAAAGTAAAGGTAAATTAGGCGGACAGCACAAAGTTCCCCGTTTAGTAAACGGCAGAGAGATGATAGAGGAAATTTTGGTTTTGATAGAAAACGGACTTTAAATTTTCCGCTCAATAGTAAAGGCAATTAGTTGGGCTACTGCTTTTCGCGCGTCACTATCGGGAAATGAATACAATAACTTCAGTGCTTCTTCTTTATACTCATTCATTCTTTGAGCGGCATAGTCCATACCTCCATGTGAGCGAACGACAGCTATGAGCCAAGCCACTTTTTCGGCATCCTGATTTTCATTTTTCACCACATTAATCATTTTCCTTTTGGTGGCAGAATCTACATTATTGAGTGCGTAAATAAGCGGCAAAGTCATTTTTCTTTCTTTTATATCAATCCCTCGCGGCTTACCTATCTCTGCTTCTTCATAGTCAAAGAGGTCATCTTTAATCTGAAAGGCAATGCCGATTTTCTCACCCATCATTTTTATTCGTTGCACTTCCTCTTCTTTTTCGGTAGCCGTAGCTGCGCCACAAGCACAAGCCGAAGAAATAAGTGAAGCCGTTTTTTGCCGAATAATTTCAAAGTAGATTTCTTCTTTAATGTCTAACCTGCGGGCCTTTTCTAACTGAAGCAATTCACCTTCACTCATTTCGCGAATGGTATTGGAAAGAATTTGCAGTAACCGATACTGGTTGTTTTCTACAGAGAGCAACAGTCCTTTTGCCAGTAAATAATCACCCACTAGCACCGCAATTTTATTCTTCCAAAGAGCATTGATAGAAAAAAAACCTCTGCGCTGATAGCTGTCATCCACTACATCGTCATGTACCAATGTGGCGGTATGCAGAATCTCAACTAACGAGGCCGCCACATAGGTAGCTTCACTGATTTCACCTGCTAACTTTGCCGAAAGAAACACAAACATGGGGCGCATCTGCTTGCCTTTGC
This sequence comes from uncultured Chitinophaga sp., assembly GCA_964597415.1. Taxonomy (GTDB): domain Bacteria; phylum Bacteroidota; class Bacteroidia; order Chitinophagales; family LD1; genus Bog-950. The sequence goes on along the minus strand of CAZQYO010000233.1, from coordinate 2,063 downwards.
GCGTAACGATGTAATGCGTAATTCGATCGAGCAAAGGAGCATTACTCTTCATGCTTTCGCGAAAACGAACTTCAAACTCGTCCAATTCACGAGCAATTGGCTTTTTAATCTCTTCCAGACTTAATTCCATGCGGGTAGCTAAAGTATGATTTAATGCCTCTTTATGTATGGAAATAATCTGCTAATCTTTGGATGGCAAAAGAGTTTTAATATTGCCTGATGATTATTAAGGAGCGGAATATCATTCTGCAAAGTCTGCACCAACGCCCATTTTTGGCAGATGTGTATTATGACCGGAACCGAGAGAAGAAGCCGGTAGTTGTTTTCAGTCATGGCTTTAAGGGCTTTAAAGATTGGGGTGCTTTTGATTTGGTGGCCGAAAAGTTTGCCGAAGCCGGCTTTGTGTTTGTAAAATTCAACTTTTCTCACAACGGCACTACCATTGATCACCCCATAGATTTTGTAGATCTCGAAGCGTTCGGGAATGACAATATCAGCATCGAGTTAGATGATTTGGGGACTGTGATTGACTGGGTTGGCTCCGATATTTTTCCTATCTCAAAAGAAGAATGCAACAGCGATAAAATATACTTGACCGGCCATAGCCGGGGAGGAGGGATTTCTATCCTGAAAGCGGGGGAAGATGAACGAGTAAAGAAACTATGCACTTGGGGGAGCATCAACGAACTGGGAAAATACTGGGCGCAAGACGAGATGGATAAAATTAAGAGGGATGGGGTCATCTTTATTCCCAATAGCCGCACTCAGCAGATGATGCCCATTAAATGGCAGATGTATGAAGATTACTTTGCCCATAAAGATCGTCTCTTTATTCCCGATGCGGTGCGGAGATTGAAAATCCCTTTTCTCATTATTCATGGAGCAAAAGATGAAACGGTGTCCGTTTCATCAGCCATAGAAATGAAGGAATGGCACCCCGCAGCCGAGTTACTTCTTATCGAAAACGGAAATCACAATTTCGGAGGAAAACATCCCTGGGAGAAAGAAGAACTACCCGAAGATTTAAAGAAAGTGATGAACTCTACCATAGAGTTCTTTAGCAAATAATCACTCTATCATTTGAAGAAATTCATCTTCACTCAATATTTGAATCGAAGGAATTTTCTTCGCCTTGGTCAGCTTACTCCCGGCATCTTCGCCCACTACCAGATAGTTGAGATTGGCCGATACCCCGCTCAGTAGTTTACCTCCGTTCTCTTCCACTAATTGTTTTGCCCGGTCGCGGGTAAATTTTTGCAAAGAACCCGTAAAGAGAAATGTCTTGCCTTCGAGACGATTATTTTGTGCCAAACTATCCTCCGGGCGATTCGCTGTGTTCACCCCTAATTCTTTCAGCTTGGCCAACAAGTGAACATTTCCTTCGTTCTGAAAAAAATCAAAAATGCTCTGTGCCACTTTTGGTCCTATACCTTCAATACCGGTCAGGTCTTCCACGGTCATTTTTTCTAAATCGAAAATGACTGTTATCTGCTTGGCAATATCCTTAGAAGTAGTAGCCCCCACATGGCGAATACCCAAGGCATTCAACAACCTCCACAGCGGGCGATTTTTCGAATCTCTAATCCCATTGCGAAGATTCTCAACAGACTTTTCCCCCCAACCTTCCAGTTCAAGTATTTTATCGTAAGGCAGTTGATAGATGTCTTCCAAGTTGCGGATATAACCGCGCTGAATAAAGTCAATCACAATGCTTCTTCCCAAACCATCTATATCCATCGCCTCCTTTGATACAAAGTGCACTGCCCGCTCTTCGGTTTGTGCCGGGCAGTCGGCATTATCGCAACGCCATACTGCCTCTTCTTCGGGTTTTACTAATTCCTCTCCGCACGAAGGACATTCTTTTGGGAAATCAATTTTTATTTCCCCACCGGTGCGCAGATCCGGCACTACTCCGGTAATGTACGGAATCACTTCTCCGGCTCGTTCTACAATCACGGTATCATTTAAGTGAATATCCTTCTCCAAAATAAACTCTGCATTGTGCAGCGATATGGAGGCGATCGTAACTCCTGCCAATTGAATAGGCTCAATCTTGGCAACGG
>CAZQYO010000232.1:0-4859 GCA_964597415.1 uncultured Chitinophaga sp. | reverse complement strand
TTATCCAACTGAGATTATCCTCTAAATTTCCTGTAGTAATGCGCGAGGCAAAGGATTTGTCGTAAACCGGGCTGGGGTTACTTTTTAGAGCAAAAGCTAACTCGTCATTTACCTTTTTGTTGCGCAAAGCCGGTTTTTTAGCGTCTTCCTCGCTTAGTCCCGGAGTTACGATGTCTAACAAAAAAACTTTTAAGCCGATATTGGCATAGTGCAGAGCAATGCGACTGCCCATTACGCCTGCTCCCAATACGGCAACCGTTTTTATTTTACGCGCTTTTGCCGGTGTTACATTCACCGCTTTTGATTCTGTAGCTGCTTCCATTTCTGATTAAATAATTATGGTGACTAATAATTTTCACATGTCTGTCCGCTTCCTGAAAACCGGAAAACGAAACTAAATTTTATTTTTTATTGACCAAACGTTCGGTAAAGCAATTTCTCCTTTGATTCACCGGTTATTCCACTGCTGCTTTGAGCGGCTTAGTGTCCTTTTCGATCTTTGCCGGATCGGTATTTTTCTCTAAGCGGTTCAGTATTCTTTTAATCGTATTTTTCAGATAATTATGATCGTTAAAAACTCTCGAAAACATAAGGCTACCCTCAATCTCCGCCACACTCCGCTCTGCTAATTCAGTGGCAATCTTCTCCGGATATTTGTCGAGATAAATTGTCTTTACGGCATGAAAGAAATCTAGGAAAAAGCGCTGCACCAGAGTGTTGAATTCAGGAGCCATCAGAGCAGTTTCTACTCCAATATTGCCTAAGAGGTTACCCCGCTCTTCATCTAAAAAAACCTTTTCGGCTGAGATAAACAGGTTTTCCAAGCGTTTCAGTGGGGGAATGCTGCGATCGTAGGCATGTGAAAAGACATTGGTCTTAAAAAATTCATGTACCATTTTAATCACTCGTTTCATCAAATCCTCTTTACTGGAGAAATAGTGATACAAGGATCCTTTTTGAAGACCACAGGCCGCTGCAATATCACTCATAGAAGTGTTGAAGTAGCTCTTTTTGCGGAATAACTTCAAGGCCTCAATGATGATAGTTTGCTCGTCAGCTTTTTGTTTTGGCATAGGATGTCCGAATGAATCGGGATACGAAGGTACAAAGACTTTTTAATTTACCAAACGGTCGGTTGGCAAAAGATTGTCCAATAGTAAATCGGGTTAAATCTATTTTGAAGTGTTAGGAGTAGAAGAGGCTTCGTCTAAAGAAAGTAAAATGAAGATCTCTTAGCTTTTAAAATGGCGCATATCCTCTAAAGCAGATGGGGTTACTTTATTAAACCATTTTTGCAGAAAGCAGCTATTGTTTCCATAGCTGTTCGGATATTCTCCTTACTATACCATTGGCGAAAGCTGCAAGCTAACTGATAATCCATATCCATCTCCACCTACACTTTCTTCTATCACTTCAAAAATATTAGCCCCGGAACTGCGAATGGCAAGAAATGGATATGTTTGCAGTTGATGAATTTGATGGAAAATATCAAACTGGCCTTGCGGGTAATTCGCACCAATGTATTGCGTACTCTGCTTACCGTCTCCATCATCATGTTTGGTATTACTGCGCTCATTGGCATTCTCACCGCCACCGAAGGAATTAGAAATAAAATGGTAACCAGTTTTAGTGAGATGGGGTCTAATACCTTTACTATCCGAAGCGAGGGGAATGTACGCAGGCATGGCGGACCCAATAGACACCGAAAGGCAGAGAATCCTTCCATCACTCTGCAACAAACGGAACAGTTTAAAGAGAACTTTAAATACCCGGCTGTGATTTCCGCTTCGGTAGTGGCGAATAGTACTGCCATCATAGTGTACCAATCAAAAAAGACGAATCCGAATGTGAGAGTGTTTGGTGTAGATGATAATTACCTGAAGGTGTCCGGCTATTCCGTGGGAGAGGGGCGCAACTTTTCTAAAACGGAAATAGAGAACGGCAGTGATGTGATATTGCTGGGAAAAGATGTGGTGAGCAAGGTGTTTCAACCGTATGATACTGTCGTGGGTAAATTGGTGAGTGTGGGCAGCAAGAAATATAAGGTAGTGGGCATACTCGCTTCTAAAGGAGCCAGCAATATTGCTACCGATAATCAGGCCATGATTCCCTTGCTGAACGTGCGCTACAGTTTCCCGACTGAAGATGCCTCCTATGCGTTAAATGTGATGGTGCAAGATGCCACCGAATTAGATATGGCCATTGATGAAGCCACCGGTATTCTGCGCGGCATCCGCCATCTGAGGTTGACGGATGTGAATGACTTTGACATTGGCAAGAGTGAACGATTAGCTGATCAGATACTGAGCCAGTTGGTGTATGTAAAGATTGCCACCATTGTAATTGGGGTACTGACCTTGATAGGCGCAGGCATAGGGCTGATGAATATTATGCTGGTGAGTGTGAATGAGCGCACCCGGGAGATAGGTATCAGCAAGGCTTTGGGAGCCAATAAGCGAGCTATCCGCATTCAATTTTTGACAGAAGCAATTGTTATTTGCCAGATAGGTGGGATGCTCGGCATCGTACTCGGCATTCTCATCGGCAACTTAGTTGGCGTGTTCCTCAAATCGGGATTTATCTTCCCGTATCAATGGGTGTTTGGCGGTATAGTGTTCACGTTTATTGTAGGGCTTGCTGCCGGTTACTACCCGGCCAACCGCGCAGCCGACTTAGATCCGGTAGAGGCTCTTCGATACGAGTAGAAGAAAGCGATTACCCGGTAGCCACATTATATTTTCGGGCAGCTCAAATGCCACTGCTTAAAGTAATTCTATCTTACGCAAAAATTTTCAGATGAAATACTTTTTCATGGCCATCACTTTGCTCTTTGCCGGTCGAGTAAACTCCCAAAATCAGTTGGATATTGAAGGTCATCGCGGTTGGCGGGGGCTGTATCCTGAAAACACTACTGTGGCTTTTGTAGAAGCGGTGAAACTCGGAGCTAATTCTATAGAGTTAGATGTGATGGTGAGCAAAGATGGAAAATTGCTGATCAGCCATGATCCGCATTTGAACTCTTCTATTTGCAATACTCCGAGCGGTTCACCTGTCACGGCTGCCAATAAAAAAGACTATGCACTTTATCACATGAACTATTCTGAAATCGAAAAGTGTGACTGCGGCTCGCGAGGCAACCCAAAGTTTCCCGAGCAGCACAAGATGGCCGCCTTCAAACCCCTGTTGAGCGATATGATTGACAGTGTAGAAAACTACATCCGCCTCCACCATCTGCCCGAGATTCATTACAACATTGAAATTAAATCATTCCCGCATGGCGACAACCGACTGCACCCGATGCCGGCTGTAATTTCGGCCATGCTTTACCCATTGCTGAAACAAAAGAACCTTCTCTCTCACTGCACAGTGCAGTCCTTTGATGTGCGCTCGCTACAAGAAATAAAGCGAATAGATTCTACGGTGCATATCGGATTGCTGATTGCCAACTTCAAAAGTTTTAAAAAGAATTTAAAGCGACTCGGCTTTACGCCCAATACCTATAGCCCTATTTATCTCCTCGTCAGCAAAAAACTTATCCGTAAGTGCCATGCTAAAAATGTCCGCATCGTGCCGTGGACTGTAGAGAGCGAAAAGAAAATGATAAAGCTAAAAGCGATGGGTGTAGATGGCCTCATTACCGACTACCCCGATAGAGCAATCAAGGTGCTGCGATAAAATGAACCGGGTCACAACAAGGGTCACCGGGAAGTACCACTCCATGCGCCAAGCTGCGCTCGAGGCTTACACATAGCCGGTAATTTTCATCACTTCATACAGCGCTAACAGAATCAGAAAAGAGCCGATAAAACGATTCAGAATTTGGCCGTTTACTTTCAGCCGCTCCACCACTCTTTTCCCGGCCAGCGCATAGATATAGAGAACCGAGGCCGTACCCAGCGAACAAATCAGGCTGAAGAGTGCGATAGTGGCCATGCCGTTTTTCAGCCAACCATTCTGCATCAGGTAAACGCCCCACACCATCCAAAACGGAATTTGCAAGGGATTAAAAACCGCCAGCAATATTCCCCGTTTTACTCCCGATGAAAAGCTCGAATTCCCCGATGTATTTTCCGTATGCACAAAAGTGAAAATGCCGAGCAACAGAAACACCACCACCGCGCTCCAATTAAACACGGCAACCCATTGCGTTTCTCTGCGAAGTATTTCGAGACCCGAAATACAGGCAAAGCAATAAATGAACTCCATCAGTGCCGCGAACAAAATAAACGCCTGCCAATGCTTCTTCTGCTCACTGCTGCTCAACTGCACTACGGCAAGATTGATATTGCCCAATGGCAAATAACCCACAAAACCCAAGGCAAACGCGAGCAATAAAAGCATAGCGCCACTAAAGTAATTGAATTAAGAAAACCCATTGCCCACCGGTGGAGCACCCGTTTTTCCAAGAGCACGCTGTCTATCGGGCGGGCAGCCTTCGGATGGCGAAAAGCACTGCCGATGAGCTTAGCCCCTGCAACTCTAATTGGAAACTTGGAGAAGTCACCAAAAGCGAAAATTGTAAATACTTGCGCCTTACTGCGCCCACTTGGGGCACATCCCTCTCCCACGGGCGTGTGTGCTGTAGCGCTGTTGCGGAAAAGACCTTACATGTTTCCATTTGCTCTTGTAAATTCGCTGTTCTTTATTGGCTACGCAGAAGCGTTGTTTTTTTGTTTTACCACTCACCACAACATCTATACATCATCCTATACTAAAACCAAAAACCGACTCGTTAGGTCGGTTTCTGGTTTGGAAGTTGGCTTTTAAGTGAGGGTTGCGCAACGGCTACCCTTGTTAGCAGTAGTACCAACAGCAAACAGGTAGATGAACACGGACACCTCATTCGTCCAAAATTTCTG
>CAZQYO010000231.1:0-4893 GCA_964597415.1 uncultured Chitinophaga sp. | reverse complement strand
TCAACACACGAACCAGCATAAATACATCGGCTATTAAAAAAAATAAGGGAGGCAGCCCAACCGGTAATTTCGTGGCTGGAATTAACAAGGTAGCAAACAGCGGACTGTAACCATACTGCAATGGCACTTGACTATTCCCATAACTCAACCAACTGTGATAGCAGCTAATGCCTTGACTCAGATTTTGAGCAGCCGCCAGATAGGTATTAAAATCACCGCCATTCCAAGCCTTTAAACATAGGTAAGGCAGTATTAAAAGCACAATGATAGCTGTCGGGAATTTTTGAATAAGACCAAGAAATCGTTGTCGAGTCATATTTTATAGTTCTTTGGGAAAGTAATGTATTTGTTTTTCGGGCTAAGGTTTTGCTTTGTTTTTGTAGGTGCTTTCCCCTCTCACAGCAGATATTTGAAGGGTGAAAGTAATTTTTAGAAATCCGTAAAAAACGTTAAACCACAAGGGCAACGGGGTTCTAAAGGTTATAAAAGGCATTACATTTGTTTCACTTGAAACGACAACTAAATTTTTTAAACTAAAATCAAAAAGCAATGAGAAAGTTATTTCTGATGTTGAGTTTTGCAGGAGCAAGCATGTTTACCTTTGCTCAGGAGCAAAACACAGCGACTCCTGCTCCAGATCCAAACGCACCGGAGTTTAAGTGGGAAAGTACCACGATTGACTACGGCACCGTAAAAAAGGGAGACGAAACAAATTCCACCCGGTACTTCAAATTTACCAACGTGGGAAAATCACCATTAATCATTTCTAATTGCCGTGGATCCTGTGGATGTACAGTTCCCCAGTGTCCTACTGAGCCAATTCTTGCCGGGAAGTCCAGTGAGATTAAAGTTCACTACGATATTAATCGCGTAGGGCCTTTCACCAAAACTGTAACGGTAACTTCCAATGCGAAGAATCCGAATGAAACGTTGAAGATAACTGGTACTGTAAACGATGTTCCTGCTGCACCGGCAGAGGGCGCTCCGGCACCTGAAAAGAAGAACTAATACGTAAGTTCATTGAAGATAAAACGGGCTTGAGAGAATCTCAAGCCCGTTTTTGATTTTAGTTACACTACTTTCGCGCCTTTATGCAACAGAAAAAGGATCTCCGCCAATTTTCATTAGAGGAACTGACTACCCAATTAGGGAAATTGGGTGAGCCTAAGTTTCGTGCTCGGCAGATATATGAATGGATTTGGCAGAAGTCGGCTCGGTCATTCGATGAAATGACTAATCTTTCAAAAGTGCTCAGACTAAAGTTGGCGCATGAGTTTACCATACACCCGGTTGTGGAAAGCATTGTTCAAAAAAGTAAGGATGGAACGGTAAAACTGGGAATGTGTTTGCATGACGGTCACATGATTGAAGGCGTAATGATTCCCGACCGTGACAGAAACACAGCCTGTGTTTCTTCACAAGTAGGGTGCTCATTGGCTTGCACCTTTTGCGCTACCGGTTTTTTAGAGAGGGAACGAAATTTAGATGCTGCGGAAATATATGACCAAGTGGTATTGTTGAATAAGCACTCTCTGGAGCATAGCGGCAAACCGCTTACAAACATTGTGTACATGGGCATGGGAGAGCCTTTGTTGAATTACAGCAATGTCATGGAGAGTATTCGAATCATTACTTCTCCCGAAGGGCTAAACATGGCTCCCTGGCGAATTACCGTTTCTACTTCGGGCATTGTCAAAGGAATAAAGCGAATGGCTGATGAAGGAGTAAAATTCAATTTAGCCCTTTCATTACATGCCGCTACAGATGAGAAACGGGACAAAATCATGGACATCAATACCTCTAACCCTTTAAATGAATTAATGGAGGCGTTACAATATTTTCATGAAAAGACAGGGAATAAAATCACGTTTGAATATATCCTGTTCGACCACTTTAACGACACCCCGCAAGACGCTGATAATTTGATTGCACTCTATCGTAAAGTGCCCGCCTTCATTAATATTATAGAGTACAACAACGTAGAGGGGGTGCAATTAAAAAGAGCAAAAAACGACCGAAGAGACGCATTTGTAAATTACCTAAAGAATAAAGGCATAGAGGTAGGAGTACGCAGAAGCAGAGGAAAAGATATAGATGCGGCCTGCGGTCAATTAGCGAATAAGAACGATACTATTTGAAGAACCACAAATAAACAGACATGGCTACGATCATTGTCACCATAAAAATCTTCAGCCATTTCTCGTTGGCAGTTACGCTCCACCTACTACCGACATAAGCTCCCAAGGAAGTTCCTCCACTCATCAGCAAACCGTAAAACCAGTTAATGTTTCCTTTAAACAGGAACACTAAAAAAGCGGCTATCGTATAAGCAAACATGATAACCACCTTGTAATGATTTGTTTTGACAATACCGAATTGGTGAATGATTAAGCCTCCGGCCATCAGAAAGAAACCGGTGCCGGCCTGTATTATTCCGCCATATATTCCAATAAAAAAGAAAACTACTACACCAATTATTTTGTGCTTTAGTCCCATTCTCTCTTTTGTTCCAATGACCGATTTGAGTGGATTGGTAAGTGTAAGTACCAGAAAAAGGAGCATTACCCCCGAGAGAATTTTATTAAAAATGGCATCGGGTATTTTAAGGGCAAGAAAGGCTCCTAAAACGGCTCCCGGCATAGCGGCCGCTGCCAGCCAGGCCATGTATGGTTCCAATTTCAGCCCTTTACTTTTAAAGCCGTAAGCCGAAAATAAGTTCTGAAACAAAACGGCCACCCGATTGGTAGCGTTAGCTTCGCCTGCGGTAAGCCCCGCAAATATAAAAGCAGGTAATGTGATGAGAGAACCGGCAGCCGAAACGGCATTGACAAAACCTGCTACTAAACCGGCAACCAGAATGATGATAATATGTGTAATTTCCAAGGGTCGCGAAGATAATCGAAAGCCGTAGTGTAAAAATAACCGACTGATTTTTTATTGCTAAAGTTGAGCCGCCTGTAGCTGCCCTTCATTTTTCTATTTTTGGCGCAGCGAAACCAATAAAAACAAAATTTAATGGAGAACACAACAGCTTTAATTATTGGAGCTACGGGCTTGGTAGGCGAACAATGTGTGCGAGGTTTGGTAAAGGAACCTATTTATAATAAAGTGATAGCCCTTTCGCGAAGAGCGCTGGAGTTTCAGCATCCGAAATTGGTCAACCTGATAGTGAATTTTGATGCGTTGGAGGAACATAAGGAGGGTATGAAATGTGACGATGTGTATTGCACGCTGGGAACTACCATTGCTAAAGCGGGAAGCCAAAAGGCTTTCAGGCAAGTTGATTTTGAGTACCCGCTAAAAGTGGCCAAACTGACTTTATGGAATGGTGCAAAGCGTTTTGCGTTAGTGTCATCTCTCGGAGCCGATGCTCATTCTACTGTTTTTTACAGCCGAACAAAGGGAGAGTTAGAAGAAGCTTTGAAAAAGTTGGATTTTGAAACCTTGATTATTCTTCGGCCTTCCATATTATTGGGAAACCGAAAAGAGAAAAGAAGAGGAGAAGAAGTAGGAAGATTTATAGCCGCGCATTTTTCATTTCTATTTGCAGGTTCACTAAAAAAATATCGAGGAACACCTGTTGACTTGTTGGCGCGGGTTATGATTCAACTTGTTACCGACAAAACCACAGGATTAAAAGTAGTGGAGAACAATGAGATATTTGAGCTTGATTCAAAACAGGTATGATTAGAAGTGCGGTTTGTTTTATTGTTGGTTTCTTCTGTTTTTTTCTCGCTTTCTCGCAAGATGGCACTAATCCTATTATTCATTTCAAACAGCGATTTTTAAAACCACCTTCACAAGAGGATATTCAAAAGCCTACCGATTCTACCCGAACACTGCACTTGATGATTGCCGGTAACATATATCAAACCGAAAAGCATATTGAGTATTGTTTTGAAGAGAAAACGGGCAAGTACAATTTTAGAGATGAACTCAAATACATTCAGCCGATATTAAGCATTGGCGACATTGCCATAGCAAACCTTAAAACTTCTTTTGGCAATGATGCAAGCAATATGTTTTCCTCTCCCGATGAGTTTGCGCTGGCACTGAAATACTCCGGCATTAATGCCGTCATGCACGCTAACCTCCATACCGCCCATATAGATCGGGCAACGTATTCCCGTACTCGTGACCTGATGAATGAATTCGATATTCGCTACACCGGAGCCTTTTCCGATAAATTTCAGCGTTTAGGCAATTACCCTTTAATCATAGATAAAAAAGGATTCCGCATTGCCCTCCTTAATTATACAGATTTAGTGAATCAACCGGAAATTTCAAAAAACTATTTGATCAACAAAATTGACCGCGACCAGATTGAACAGGACATGCACATGGCTCGAGCTAACAAGCCTGATTTTACGATTGTATATTTTGACTGGGGCGCGGAACAGCAGGACATTCCCTCGTATAACCAAGTTGATTTAGCTCGATTTTGTTTTCAGCAGGGAGCCGATTTAGTAGTAGGCACTCATCCGAACGTGCCAATGCGTTTAGACTATGTAAACTATTACCGGGACGGACAATATAAAGAAGGGATTGTCGCTTATTCGCTCGGCAATTTAATAGCCAGCAATGAAGAGGTGAAAAACCGAAACGGGTATCTGATAGATATGGAACTGAGTAAGAATAACTACACGGGTGCCGTAAGCCTTGGCGATTGGGGGGTGATTCCCGTATATACTTATTACGATACGCTCTCCATACCGGGAAAAACAAAGGTGTATTCCGTTCCCTGTTCAGCCGTTGAGTCGGGCGATATACTTGCCGGCCTTCCTTACATTGAAAAGCGAAGAGTGATAAACGGAGCTTACAGTGTGCGCCAGTTGCTGGGTGCTACGGCAGATGAAATTCAATACAACCTCACTGAGTTAGTCGCCAATAATG
>CAZQYO010000230.1:0-4978 GCA_964597415.1 uncultured Chitinophaga sp. | reverse complement strand
CTTTATCCAAAGGGCCTACCCGCTGTAATCCAATAAATCCACCGGTAGTTGAATTTGCCTTCTTTGCCCGTTCAGCTTTTGCCACTTCTGACGATGTTCTGAAAATCGCCTTTACCTCAGCAATGGCTATTGTTGGGAACAAGCGGGAGAACAACAAAAACAAGAATAAGAACAGGCAAATAGAACCGGTAAAGATTCCGATATCTACCCAAGTAGGAGAAAAATAAGCCCAACTGGAAGGCAAAAAGTCATCGGCCAATGAAGTGACGATAATCACAAATCGTTCGAACCACATCCCTATATTCACGAAAATGGAAAGGATGAAAGTAACGTAGAGATTTCTTCGCAATGGTTTGAGCCAATAAAACTGAGGAGTAACTACGTTACAAGTCATCATGATGGCATAAGCCCAATAGTATTTTCCAAGAACTCTATTATAAAATGCAAACTGCTCATACAGATAGCCAGAATACCAAGCAATAAATAACTCGGTGAGATAAGCAATACCCACAATTGAGCCTGTGAGCACTATAATCTTATTCATGGACTCAATATGGTTCACGGTAATATAATCTTCCAGATTAAACAACTTTCTGCTAATAAGCATTAGTGTTTCCACCATGGCAAATCCGGAGAAAATGGCCCCTGCAACGAAATACGGGGGGAAAATAGTGGTGTGCCATCCCGGAATAACAGAAGTAGCAAAGTCAAAGGATACTATAGTGTGAACAGAGAGTACCAGCGGTGTAGCTAACCCAGCCAAAATCAAGGAGAGAGATTCAAAGCGCTGCCACTGTTTAGCCGTTCCCATCCAACCAAATGACATCATATTATAAAACCATTTTCTAAATTTGCCTTTAGAGCGGTCTCTAACTGTGGCAAAGTCGGGCATCAATCCAGAATACCAAAACAAAAGAGATACAGAAAAATAAGTAGATACTGCAAATACGTCCCAAAGCAAAGGTGAGTTGAAGTTAACCCACAAAGGCCCGCGAGTGTTAGGTAATGGGAAAATGAAGAGAGCATCCCACACACGCCCCATGTGAAATACCGGAAACATACCGGCACATATCACCGCAAAAATAGTCATAGCCTCTGCAGCACGGTTGATTCCCGTTCTGTAACGCTGACGGAAAAGCAATAAGATGGCTGAAATTAATGTTCCTGCGTGACCGATACCAATCCACCAAACAAAGTTGGTAATATCCCATGCCCAACCTATGGTTTTGTTCAATCCCCATGTGCCTATACCAAACCATACGGTCCAGCAAAGACAGAACACAAAGAAAAGAGCGCCAGCGCCTGTCAGCAGGATGGCAATCCACCATAAGGCTGAATTTCTTTCGGTCGGAGCCACCAAATCATCTGTGATTTTGGTGTAACTCTTATCCATTCCTGCGATAAGCGGCTCCCTGAATTCCGATTCGTATGCGTGCATTTTATATAGTTATCGTTATTAGTTAATAGAGTCTTTTTGTTGGTTATGCTTTTTGATGGTAATAATCAAGTACTTCGTAATGTTTCTCTTCGTCACGGTTTCTAACCTGCGTTAAGTAAAGTACATTCGGCATAGTATGAAGTTCTTCAATTACTCCGAAGGCGCGGCTGTCAGTATAAAGTGCCGCCACATTACTTTCTTTATCATGTCTGTCCCCAAAAGTGATAGCACCGGTAGGGCATCCGGTCTGGCAAGCTGTCGTGGCTTCTCCATCGCGCAAAGGGCGCTCTTCTTTTTTAGCCACTAATTTAGCATCCTGCAAACGTTGCGCACAGAAAGAGCATTTCTCCATCACTCCCCGGCTACGCACTGTTACATCAGGGTTCAATACCATACGAGTAAGCGGCTCATGTAATCCAAGAGTTTCAGAAGCTACGTTCTGGTCATTACTGGTACCATATTGCTTGTCAAACGCATCAGCCTGCTGGTAGTCATACCAATTGAACCGTCTTACTTTGTAAGGACAGTTATTCGCACAATAGCGAGTCCCGATGCAACGGTTATAAATCATTTGGTTGAGTCCCTCATCACTGTGATTGGTAGCAGCAACCGGGCACACGTTTTCGCAAGGCGCATTATTGCAATGCTGACATAACATAGGTTGGTACACCACATCCGGATTATCTACCTCACCGGTATAGTAACGGTCTATGCGCATCCAGTGCATTTCGCGGCTTCTGCGAACTTGATCTTTTCCAACCACCGGCACATTGTTTTCAGCGTTGCAAGCAATAACACAAGCACCACAGCCAATACAAGTATTGAGGTCTATCACCATAGTCCACTGAGGACCGGGGCGATTATGCTCATTATACAGCGTAACCATCTCCTCCAATATCTCTTCGCGGTCTTCATTCCCGGCTGAAAATTTCTTGCCTTCTTCTAAACTTTTGTTGTACTCCTTTAAAGTAGTTTCCTTAACTACTTTTCGGGTTTTTACACCGCCCAAATCCTTCAGTGTAATATTGAAGTGTGTTTGAGTAATTGCTAATTGCTCCGACTTATCAGTTTTAGTAATGGAAGCCTTGGCAATGTTTACAAAACCATCCCCTGATTTTGTCAGCATTTGGAAAACATTCTTACCCACCTTCAATTCCTTGTGCGCTACAGCCGTGCGCCCATAGCCAAGAGCCACACCAAACACTCCCATAGGTGTACCGGGAACCCCAACTACCGGAAGTTCTACTGTCTGTCCATTCACACTTAATTGACCTACACCGTAGCGATTCTCTTTAAAATCAGGGTCTAAGTTGTATCCGTTCTTAACTAACCAAGTCGGGTTCACAACTATGTAATTATCCCAAGTAACTTTAGACACCGGATCGGGCAATTCTTGTAACCAAGGGTTATCTGCCCAATAACCATCCCCTAATGCAACCGATTCGTAAAACTTAACCTGCATATCGCCAAACGAAGCGGCTGCTGCTGAGGTAGCTGTCAATGCATCGGCAACTGCTGAACTATTGTAAGAGGGAGCAGAAGAAGTAGGCTCTGCTACAAATTCTCCGTCATGAACGATATTATCCCAGAATGCCCAAAAGCCGTTGTATTTGCTCTGCCTTTTGTATAGATTATTTTCCCAGTATTTCTGGATGTATTCATAATAAGTCCCCGATTTCCCCGACCAATTCATGAGTGTTTCCGCAAAAGGGCGAGTATCGAATAGCTTGGAGATAGTCGGCTGTATAGTATTAAAAATGCCGGCCTTTGGTTCTGCATCATTCCAACTTTCTAACCAGTGGTTATCAGGGCAAACATATTGGCAAACTGCTGAAGTTTCATCTAACCGATTGGCAAACGAAACGGATAACTCGGCCTTCTTAATTGCCTCTGCCAAACCTTTTATGGGGGAGGTAAATGCAGGATTAGTTTCAAAAAACAGAACCGCCTTTATGCTGCCATCATTCAATCCATCATAAAGTGCTGTAATTGATTTATCGGAACCCTGTTTAGAGTTATAAGCGCGATCCCATGTAAGAGTTGAACCATAGCTGCCCAAGGCATTATTAATCGCATTGGCTAAAATTTGTGCATTAACATCGTTAGAACCGCATACTAAAAGTGCGTTTCCTGCTCCGGCAGCTTTAAGTTCTTCGGCTACTTTAGCAAACTTAGGGTTTGCAGCAGAACCTCCTGCGACTATAACACTGTACAAATCAACCAAAGCTGCCAATTCATCCGAAGGCTTTACGGGAATTCGGGTATCTGCCTTATAACCGGTCAGTGTCGGTACAGATTCAATGTGAATATGACGACTCATATCCCGCTTATTCTTGCTTACTTTACGATTCACAGAATAATCTGCGGCAAATTCAACCGGAGAAAGCCAAGTACCGAGAAAGTCTGCCCCTATTCCTACTATCACTTTTGCTTTTGCAAAGTTGTAAGAAGGGATTAGTCGTTTCCCAAAAGATTTATCATTGGCATCCAAAATTCCGGAATAGGAAATCCCGTCATAAACTAAATATTCTGTGGTGGGATAGGCTGCTTTAAAATCAGTGATTACAGCCTTAGTGGAAGGAGAGATAACACTGGAAGAAAAAAGAACTATTTTACCTCCCGAAGTAGAAATGGATTTCAACTTCTCTTGAATTTCTTTATCGGCAACATCCCAACTAACCGGCTCCTTCCCTTTTTTCGGACTTTTGTAACGCGCTCCGTCATATAGACTAAGAACAGAAGCCTGTGCTCTGGCATTTGTGCCTCCTTTGGTAATCACTGATTGCTTGTTACCTTCTATCTTAATAGGACGGCTTTCCCTGGTTTTTACTAATACCGAACAATAATCACCATTCTGATAAAAAGTGGTAGCATAATAGTTCGCAATACCGGGAGCTACTTCTTCAGGCCGCCAGATATAAGGAATAGATTTGCGGATAGGCATTTCACAACTGGCCGCAATGGTAGCCGCTGTTACACTAAAACCTAGCATTTTTAGAAAATCACGTCTATTAGATTTTCCGGTAGAAATTGGCTCAGTAATAGAATTAAGAATAGGAAGTTGTTCTGCAAATTCCTTATTGGCTATTTGGCGGAAGCCTTCCAACTGCTCTTTCTCTTCTATACCTTTCCAGTATTTTTTTTCAGCCATTTTATTTTGAGTTATCCGAGGTTGCTAAAATGATATTGATAATTATTAATAATGGCACCGTTGACAATCGGTTCCACCTATAGTTTCCACTGTTACTTTGTCAATCTGATGATTCTTCAGTTTTTCGTGTAGCTCCTCATAAGTAGAATAGTACTTATTGGAGGCAAACTGAACCTCAGTTTGACGGTGACAATTAATACACCACCCCATGCTAAGTGGAGAATACTGATATACTTCTTCCATTGTCTCAATCGGGCCATGGCAAGTTTGGCACTGTACCTTTCCCACATTAACGTGTTGCGCATGGTTAAAGTAAACGTGATCGGGAAGATTATGAATACGCACCCACTCCACCGGTTTGGCAGGTTTGGAATATGTTTGATTGTAAG
>CAZQYO010000229.1:286-5018 GCA_964597415.1 uncultured Chitinophaga sp. | reverse complement strand
GTCATTTTAAGATACAGGGAATTCATTCTTGGACTATTTTGTTAATGGAATCATTAAATCTTTATTAAAAAGAGAAAAGACGTGAACACTCCTTTAAATTTAGTTGATTAAATAGAAATCTATGAACCCCATTCTTCAATCAGACTGGCATCGGTTAGATGGCGCGGCTATCCAATTACCTATTGCAGAAGCGGTAGAAAATGCTCTTTTGATGGAGAGCACTGCCCGAAATGAGATTAAGGTTTGTATAGGAACCGATTCGCAAGTGCGCGGTAGCGAAACGGAGTTTGCTACCGTCATTGTTTTTTTGCGGAAAGGGCGCGGAGGGTTTATGTTTATCAATAACGAAAAGACTTCTCAGAAAATGACACTAAAAGAACGCCTGCTTTTAGAAGTGTCGCGCTCTATTGAGATTGCTTACCATTTGTGTTTTCTGTTTGATAAATACGATACCGAATTAGAAGTTCATGCCGATATTAATACCAATCCGCGTTTCGGTTCTAATGCTGCTTTAAGTGAAGCGATGGGGTACATCCTTTCTATGGGCTTTACTTTTAAAGCCAAACCCGATGCTCATGCGGCCAGTTGTTGTGCCAACTATGTGGTGTAGCGGGATTTCTTGCAAGGGAAAACCTTGATTAGCGTTTATAATCGCTTAGTAACTGAATGTGATACTCAAGCATCTCCTTTTTATATTTTTTGAGGAGGACAAAAAAAGCAAGAGGCTGTTTCGGAATTTGAAACAGCCTCTTGCCATGATACAGATAATCTGAATTTATTGCTTCATAAAGAATTGCGAAGCCTGATTGGCGAGCGTAATAAAATAAGCTCCATTCTTTAAGTTGCTCACGTTAACTGCCGGAGCACTTGAGTGGATGACTCCCCGGTCTATCAATCTGCCCGTTACATCAAATATGCGGTACTCTGTGCCGGCATACTTGGGAGTAGAACTGAGATAAAGATAATCTGAAGTAGGATTAGGATAAAGTTTTAAAGTTGCATCGCTTACTTCAGCAATACCGGTGGAGGTGTTGTTGTCAAACACAGCAAACGGACTAAAGGAAGTTATTCCGCTGCGCTTAACAGAGAAAGTGCCGCCTCCATGCGCAGTAGCCTGAGCAGAAGCTGTGGCATCCCATGACCCGGATGTGTAATGAGAAATATAGGCGTGCATATTATCAAAAGCATTCACCTCCATGCTGCTGTTCCAATACACCTCTAAATCTGCACTTACGTTGGAACTGATGTCAGTTTCCACATTCCAACTGGTGTTCACTACACTTTGTACGGCAGAAATATCGGCACCGGTTGTGCCGGCAGCATGAACGCCTGTCATTAGGTTTGCCATAAAACTACCAGAGGCTGTCGAGTGATTAGTCACCACTACCGGGGCATAATTAGCCGCAGTGCCCACTGCAAAGTTAGCGGTAGCACCATTGCCGGCCATTTGAATAACGAGCGATCCACTGCCTTCGGCTACCACATAGCTGGTGGAGGAGCCTCCGGATAGAGTACCACTACTGGTAATAGTAAGGAAATGATTGCCTAATACTATGTTCCCTGAGTTGAGGGCAAGAGTGCCGTTTACATTTACATCAGAGGCTAAGGATACAGAGCCGCCACTTCCGGTATTGATAGTCAAATCTCCAATGGTATTGGCAGAAGCAGAAAGTTCCAAATCCCCTACATTTCCGGTTCCTCCTATCGTAATACTTGAAGTAGCACTGCCGCCAATAGAACCGCTGCCGCTGGCATCAATTGTTCCGTTGAGAGTGAGATGGTTGCCGTTGAGCATGATGCTGCCTCCTTGTAAATCGAGCACCCCTGATACGGTGATACCGGAGCCTGCGGTTACGGTACCACTGCTGGCTATATTGATAGTAAGGTCATGCACCATTTGTGCGCCACTTGAAAGTACGATATTGCCTATGCTGCCGGTGCCGTTAATGGTAAGGTCAGAACTGACATTCCCATCAATTGCCCCGCTTCCACTGATGGCTACTGTACCATTGAGCGTAAGGTTGTGTGCGTTGAGAGCCAGCGTTCCATTATTAATGGTGAGGGCACCGTTCACTGTAAGATCAGAACCGAGAGAAACGGAACCGCCCGAAGAAATACCGATGCTCAGGTTTCCTACATTACCGCTTCCGCTCAACACGAGTGTACCCAGATTCCCAGAACCTGAAATGGAAATATTGGAGGTGGCACTAGTACTCAACATGCCACTGCCGCTAAAACTCAATGAACCGTTTGTTGAAAGCAAATGGCTGCCTACATTCAAGCTACCGTTTGTAATAGTCAAGTTGCCGTCTATATCTAAGTCTGAACTCAAATCAACCGAACCGCTTCCGGCTATATTAACGGTGAGGTTGCCGATAGTAGCAGAGCCGGAGGAGAAGCCGAGAGTACCTATATTCCCGCTTCCGTTGATGGCAATGTTGCTCGATGCATTGCCGCTAATTCCGGCATTTGCAGTAGTGTTTATTGTCCCATCAATAGTCAAAGTATGACCGTTCAGATTCAGGCTCCCTTGTTGTAGCTGCAAAGTACCCGTTACGGTCAAATCTCCTGTTAAGGTGATTTGCGAAGAACTGTTACTGAGGTTTATCGTCACATTATGCAACCCGGTGAGGCTTGCTTCTAAACCAATAGCTGATGCTGTGCCCGAATAGGCAAGGTTGTATGCCCCCACTATGTTTACACTGCCTCCGTTCAGCAACATACTGCCACCATCTATATTTATGGTAGCATTATTTGCCAAATTGATAAGCCCTCCTGTATTTAGTTGTAACACCCCCGTATTTAGGGTAACTGAGTTGTTTACGGTTATGTTAGCGGCTAAAGCCAGAAGTAGTTGATTGTTAATGAAGTCATTTACTGTAATTGAACCGGAGGAGGTAAGTTGTCCGGTAGCTCCTACGGTCAGCGTATTGACTGAAATAGAACCGGTCTGAGAAACATTACCGTTTGCAATAGTCAAGTTGGCATTGCCGTTTAATCCCCCCGCAATGGTGAGTGTGGCAAGTGAATTGTTTACCGTTACATTACTATTCATAGTTACCGTAATGCCGAGCGGAATGGTAATGTTGTCGGCTGCGGTAATGTCCACTGCCGGAGCGGTTCCGCCCCAAGTGGCCGAGCTGGTCCAGTTGCCGTTGGCTACTGCGGTAAAAGTAGCTGCTGAGGCTTTCTGTCCCGAAAAGGCTATAAAAAGAACTGTTATAAGTACCGCTTTCGTTAAAGTGTTAATCGTTTTCATACTGCTTAATTTTAGTGTTAATAATGATTTAGGGTCAGATCACACCGAGCTTGTATGCTGCTTACGATTCGCAAATCACTAAGGTGGATGAAGAGATCTCTCGCTTCTCATAAATCTGTTTTTTAATAATGCCGTCCGAGGCTGTTTGGGAACTTTTAACCGCTGAGTCTTAAAGTAACCCTTTGCAAAAATCTAACTATGATGTCGCTTTTGCTTTGGCTAAGTTACCAATTAAACAGAGAAATGAGCAAAAAGGATAGTTAATTATATTTTTTTAGAGGATGGGCACATTCTCATGCCCAATCAGTAGTGTTTCCTAAAAATAAATAAGCCATCGGCTATAACTTATGCCCGCTTCGCACTTTTGCAGCAGGTATCGGGTATTACTTTAGTATGCTGTATTGTTAAAGCTGACGGAATCCTTTTCGACATTCAATGGCAAAAGCTCTGATGCCCGCCCCTCCAAATCTAAATCTAAGCCAAGTAACTCAGTAGTTTCAGCTGTTTCTTTTTACTTTGGTCTATTCAACTCGGTGAGAGCGCACCGCATCCTTAAATTTTATACTCCCCAACTGAAAATAAAATCGGAGTATTACATTCGCACAATGGAAATTACTTTCCTCGGCACCGGTACCTCAGGCGGTGTTCCTCTTATAGGTTGCCAATGCAATGTTTGCAAAAGTACAGACCCCCGCGATAAACGTTTGCGGACTTCTGTGCTTATCCGCACCGATGAAATGACTATTGTGATTGATTGCGGCCCCGATTTTCGGCAGCAAATGCTTCGCGAGGATGTCCGCAATATTGATGCGGTGCTTATGACCCATCAGCACAAAGACCATACAGGTGGAATTGACGATATTCGTTCCTTCAATTTTATCAATCGCAAACCGCTCGACTTTTACTGCGATTATCCCACAGAGCTGGGTATTAAAGAACAATACAGTTATGCGTTTACCGAAACCGACTACCCCTTTCTTCCCAAGATGAATTTTGTTCGCATCACTGACAAACCTTTTACTCTAGGCTCGCTCAAAGTGATTCCGATAGAGGTCATGCATGCCCGTATGCCGGTAAAGGCTTTTCGGGTGGGCGATTTTACCTACATCACCGATGCTAAAACCATTGCTCCCGAAGAGCGCGATAAAATCAGAGGCTCAAAAGTAATGGTGATAAATGCCCTCCGCAGCGAAGATCACTATTCCCATCTAACGGTAGAAGAAGCACTGCATATAGTGGAAGATGTAAAGCCCGAGCAGACCTACTTCATTCACATGAGCCATCAGTTCGGGCTTCATGCCGAGATGGAAAAGCAACTCCCTGCAACCGTGAAGCCCGCCTACGATGGCCTCAAAATCAACATCTGAAACTTTAACGCTTCAAATATTTCTATACATTTACCGATAACCAATCTATACAAATGGCAAATAATGAAAGCTGGGGTACGAGAGTAGGTCTTATTTTAGCAATGGC
>CAZQYO010000229.1:0-276 GCA_964597415.1 uncultured Chitinophaga sp. | reverse complement strand
CGTTTCCCCGTTCAAGCCGTTCAAAATGGGGGTGGGGCTTTTATCATTCCTTATTTGATTTGTTTCTTGTTGATGGGTATTCCGCTTTTATGGATCGAGTGGAGTATAGGGCGCTTTGGAGGAAGCCGGGGGCATCATTCCACTCCTTTTATTCTCGACTCATTAAACAAGCGCTCCTATTGGAAATATATAGGAGTGTTTGGCATATTTACTAACCTCGCCATCGCCTCTTACTATTGTTATATCGAAAGCTGGACGATGGCGTATGTATATCAT
>CAZQYO010000228.1:0-5071 GCA_964597415.1 uncultured Chitinophaga sp. | reverse complement strand
ATAAAAACCATTACCGGATAAGATTGTTCAAAGATCTGAGTAAAGAGGAATCTTCTCGAGCAATTCAATCCGGTCGCTCAGACGGCAACAGAAGTTGCTGCTGCCATTGGTTATCCATAGGTAAGGCACCCTTAGTTTCTGGTTGTAACGCGCTATCTGTTCAAACACTTTTTCATTTAACTTCTCTTCCGGGGCTTTACATTCAATTAACATTTTAGGATTGCCATCAGTGCCGTAAATCAATATATCCACCCTTTTTTGAAGGTCATTCAGATTCACGCCTTTTTCAACGGCTATTAAGCTCTTGGGATATTGCTTATCATAAATAAGGTAATGAAGAATATGTTGCCGAACCCACTCCTCGGGAGTTAGCGCAACAGGTTTTTTTCGCACTTCATCAAATATCACTTTCATCCCCTCCTGCTCGCCCAACCGAAACTTATATTGACCAAAAACAACTTCTGTCATAACTTATAAGGAAAGTGGGAAGGTAAATACTTTCCTATTTTAGCAGGAATCATTTCTCGTATGAATTCAAAAGAAGAAATAGTAAATAACTGGCTACCCCGCTATACCGGCCGCGAACTGAAGGATTTTACCGAATATATTCTGCTCACCAATTTTGATACTTACGTGCAAATGTTTGCCGATTTGCACGGGGTAGAAGTGATTGGCGCGGATAAACCAATGAGCAGCGCAAGTGCGGATGGGATTACTATCATCAACTTTGGAATGGGCAGCCCCAACGCGGCAACCATCATGGACTTACTCTCAGCCATTCATCCGCAGGCAGTATTGTTTTTAGGGAAGTGTGGCGGTTTGAAAAAGAAAAATGAAATAGGAGATTTTATTCTCCCCATTGCCGCATTGCGCGGAGAGGGAACCTCGAATGACTATTTCCCGGCTGAAGTGCCGGCACTGCCGGCTTTTGCATTGCAAAAGGCAATTTCTACCACTATTCGTGACTATTGTCAGGATTATTGGACTGGGACGGTTTATACTACTAACCGAAGAGTATGGGAATGGGACGAAGCGTTTAAAGAATATTTGCACGAAGTAAGAGTGATGGCCATTGATATGGAAACCGCTACCATTTTTATTACTGCCTTTAAAAATGAAATCTCTGCCGGTGCATTATTACTTGTAAGCGATCAGCCGATGGTGCCACAAGGGGTAAAAACAGATGTGAGCGATATGAAAGTGACCGCTGAATTTGTAGAACTGCACTTGAAAATTGGGATTGATTCGCTCAAGCAACTCATCAACAAAGGGCTTACCGTAAAGCACCTGCGATTCTAAATCAAATTCTTCTCGCTACGAATGTACATGTAAAAATAAAAAGCGGAAGTGCCGGCAAATAAATGCCACAGACTGTGCATCTGAAAGATGCTGTCAGGATAGCAGAAGATTTTATATTGATCAAGTGCAAAGCAGATGACGGCAATGAGAATAGCCAAAATACAGGTCATCAGATAACGGGTATTTGTTTTGCCCGGATCTTCCTTTTCTATAATTATTCCGAACAATACTACCAGAAAGATGAGGACTAACACTACATAATCATCCCACCCAATCGGCACACAAAAAGTAAATAACAAATACATCACTGTGAAGCCAATAATTAAAAACCGCATACTGCGGGGATGCTTCGCATTGGAAGGAAGACCTATGCGAAGTAACCAGACCCGGTGAGTAAAATACATCAGCGGGAACAACACCATGGAATAGACCGCAGAGAAATCGAGACGGCTGGCGAAGTGAATAAGGGAAGCATGAAAAACAGTGCTGGCAATAAAAGTGTATAGAAGAATAAATCCGTAAGCAATGCTATAGGAGGGATTAGCACAAACGATATTATATTTGTTGCGTTTACTCTGATCTTTCCATCCGCGCCTCAATAAAATGATAGCAGTCATCCAGTAAACAAAGTTGCTGAATGTGTTGACCGGCTGCCGAACTATTTTATCCATAAAAGTCCGTTCGCAAAAAGAAGTGCCAATATCATTTTCCGTATAAAACTGATCCCAGAAATGAGGATAGGGAAAGAAATTATTCAGGAACCATATCAAGATTGCAAATAATAGCCCCGTGGAAAGAAAAATGAAAAGTCTTCTTCGGGAGAATTGGAATATTTTAAAGTAAACCATACCGGCTCTATTGCTTCACCACCTGCTTGCGGTACGAATGGCCTTGCGCTTTTACTTCTACCACATAAGCACCTATCGGGAGCAGGGTAGTGTTCAACTGAGCATATTGCAATCCGTAGTCAGGATGATAAACATTATCGGTGCTGATAAGTTTA
The DNA here is from genome assembly GCA_964597415.1 of uncultured Chitinophaga sp. Classification (GTDB taxonomy): domain Bacteria; phylum Bacteroidota; class Bacteroidia; order Chitinophagales; family LD1; genus Bog-950. Next base: position 2,769 of record CAZQYO010000228.1, on the reverse strand, counting down.
CCGGCCATGTTGTAAACATTAAACTGCACTTCGGCTGCTTCGTACAAGTAGTATTGCACAATCAGTTTATCGCCTACAGGGTTGGGAAACATCCCAAATACAATCAGGCGATGGTCATCGGGAATAGCACTCGGATCTTCTATATGATAAATCAAAGTGACGGTATCGCAATAATGTAAACCGCAAGTGTCGCATCCAATCACCATCATGGTATCATCCCCGATGTAATTGTAATAAGGAAAATAATTCAAGCAGTTACCATTAGCCGTTTGATACGTTCCGTGTGCAGGAGCCATTGCAATACTCACTGTGGCGGGTTGGCATACCAGATCATCGAATACTACACAATAGCTGATGTGGCTGTTTTTGTTTAGTGTAAGATCTACTTCCGAAGCATTTACCGGATGATCCACTTTTACCTTATAGACCACCGTATCACAATCTCCTAATGAATCGCAAGCGATAAAAGTAATCCACTCAATCCCTCTGAAGGAAGTATCAGGGGTGTAAGTAAAGCAGGTATCGCTCACAGTGATAGTGCCGTGAACCGTTTGGCTATTATTAAAAGTCGCAACAGGCTCCGTTAAATCATCGAAGGAAACACAGCCGTAATAAGAACTGTCGGCATTAATATCTACAGTAATAGTATCGAGCGTTTGCACGGATACCACTTCTACAAAAAGATAGACGGTGTCGCAAACCGGTACCGTATCTACTGTGCAAATAGCAAAAGCTACCGTGTCGTATCCATTGTAATTATTTAAAGGGACATAAGTAGCATCGTGTCCATTGAGTGACAGTACACCTCCATGAGAAGGGGGCACCGCCACACTCATCACCACAGCGGGGCAAATCGGGTTGCTTGGTAAAATGTTTTGAGTCACCTGTGTATTTTCAGGTGTTGTTACGTAGTGATCGGTAATTTTTACTACGCCTATATTTTGTTTGGCATACAGTGGGGGCAAAGCGGCTGGTATCTTAGGGGTATTAGTGATAGCCGTTCCTTGTCGCAGAAAACGCTCATTGTTGTTCACATAATAAGAGGGCCCGTAAACATCTGTAGCGCCCATAGAAGTAATCGTGCTCAGGTAGGTATAGTCTGCCTGAGCTTTCCCCTTTTTAATATCTAACACATAATACCCGTGGTTGGTCAGGTCAATGTATTTCATGTGTGGGTTCAAGGACTTAATAATATTAGTTCCTACCGGAAGCGGAGAGCCTGCTGAAGTTACACTCGTGCCTACAAACTCTACGCACACAGAACCGTTTCCGTTATTGGGGTCGTAATTAGGCCCGGGAACATCATTGCACCAACTGGTATGAATATCACCCGTAAGAATCACCACATTTTTAATGTTGCTATCTATAATATGATCTTCTATCAATCCGCGCTCATAGCTGTAGCCATCCCATTGGTCTGAATTAACCGGTTGACCAAAAACAGTTAGAGGCGCAAACATCACTTGATTGCCGATAATTTTCCAACGAGTAGTAGTATCGTCCAATTGTTGAAGAAACCAGGCCCGCTCTACCGGACCCATGATGTGCCGGGTAGGGTCATTCGCAGCACTGAGGTTCTGTTCATCGCGGTCGTAGAGACGAGTATCTAACATCACTAAATCCAATAATCTCCCATAACGAAGTCTGCGGAAAATGCGGATAGTGTCAGCTGGATCAGGTTTGCGAATCGGCATCCATCTAAAGTAAACAGAGGTAGAATTATGTTTGCGAACAGAGTAAGGCCCTTCAGTAGCCGGTTGATGGTTTTCTGCTCCTCCGCTCCACGAATCATTGGCAGTTTCGTGGTCATCCCAAACGGTAATAAAAGGATACAATTGATGAACCCGTTGTAATTGCTTATCTAACTTATACTGAGAATAGCGAAGTTCATATCCTATCTCTGTAACAGCTTCGGTAGGCGGGTCGTAGGTTCTGCCCGGGAGGTTGGCGGAGAAATCACCACTGGCATATTCGTAAATATAATCTCCCAGATGCACTACAGCGTCCACATCATTTCTGTTGGCAATGCTCTGGTATGCGTTGAAATAGCCGTGTTCCCAACTGGCACAACTCACTACCGCAAAGCGTACGCTATCTACATCGGCATTCGCATCAGGAGCCGTCTTGGTTCTGCCGATAATAGAGTTTCCCCCCATTGCTTGAAACATATAATAGTAATAAGTGGCCGGCTGTAAACCGCACACATCTGTCTTTACGCAGTATTGATTATCTTCCGTAGCGATTGCCTTACCATAGTTTACGATGTGCATGAAGTTTGTATCGGTAGCCACTTGCCAATACACCTCTATATTTCCCACCATCCCGCTATCGGGAGTTACGCGGGTCCAAATAATAACGCGATCGGGCATCGGGTCGCCTGATTCAACCCCGTGGTAAAAAGGGTGCATCGAAGGATCAAGTGTGATTCGATGGTGGTTTGACATTTGCGCCTCGCTAACGCTTACTATCAAAGCAAACAAGGCCAAAAGGGAGGAACGAAAGTGCATAGCGGAAAAATATTTTGAAGTGACAAATTTAGCCGCATCTTCGACTATAACACATGATTTTTTTGCAAATAATGCAGAGAGGGCAATTCTCCACTCATTAAAAATATAGTTGGTACTCTGGGAAAGCCGAACTACTATTCTTTTAAGGTCATTAGTAGAAAAATGAATTTGCAAAGCCCTTCATTGGTGAGCACCCAACTCTTTGAGCGAATGAAGCATTTGTGCCCGCAGGCAAATCCCTTATAGGCTACGGTTTGTCAAT
>CAZQYO010000227.1:0-5077 GCA_964597415.1 uncultured Chitinophaga sp. | reverse complement strand
ACCTTTAAACATCAAACCCGCAGCAGATGCGGATTTGATGTTTTCGGGAATACCCACATTAAATAAAAAGAGGGAGCAGGCTCCCTCTTTTTATTTCTGTTGAATAAAAGTAACAGTCTTGAATTACCAACGGTTGTTGCCGTAGCCACCACCGCCTTTGTTCCCAAATCCACCGCCTTTGCGTTTGTCGGGTCCGAAGTTTCTTCTATCGCCTTCTTTCTTTTCCATCGCTTCGTTCACAACAATTTCGCGACCGCTAATTTCGGAACCGTTCAGTCCTTCTATCGCTAATTTTGCCTGCTCGGAATCTGGCATTTCAACAAAAGCAAATCCCTTGCTTCTACCTGAAAACTTATCGGTGATGATTTTAGCAGAGCTAACTTCCCCGTATTTTTCAAAGTAATTTCTTAAGTCATTTTCCTCTAAACTAAAGGGGAGGCTCCCAACGAAAAGTTTCATTTCAATTAATGGTTTTTGTAAAATAATAGGTCAAAGGTAATTTCTTATTTCGATATATAGGAAAAATAAAAAAGAGGGAATGGACTTGTTAAACCAAAAAGGGAAAGTCAAAATTAGTTTTTGCCTCAAAAGGGTAATTCCTAAAGGAAGTCCGTTGAACTGGTACCCGTTAATTTGTGTCCGGCTGTTTCAAAACCTTATACCTTTTATATACCATTGTGCCATTAAACACACAAACCTTCGTTGATGAAAGTCTTTCTGCCTGCTGTCTTAGTTTCATTTTTAGTGGCTCTTTCCTCTTGTAGCAAGCCCGACACTTCTTTCTCCGGAGCCAAAGTGCTCTCCAATACCAATTTTATAGGAGGATATATTGATACCTATACCTATAATTCTGATGGAAATGTAGGCGTAGTAGAGCGCAACCTCGGAAGTAAAATAGTGTTTACATACAGTGGGGATTCGATATTGGCACAACAAGTAAATGCATCAAACATTGTTACGAGTGCTACAGTGTATTTACTTCATGGCCAACAGCAGGCCGATTCCTCATACGGTCAGTTGCAATCACTGAATAATTCTGCAAAGTATTTATATGACGCTAACCATCAATTAATGCAGCAAAAGACTTATGCCTATGGAAACCTTACCGCTGTTACCGATTACACAATCGGAAATAAAAACATTGCTTCCTTAGCTTACACTATTCCTGCCAGCGGTGCCGTTACCCGTACCTACTACAGTTATGGGAGTACTACCAATACCATCGGCAATCAAAATTTTGGAAAAGGTTTTTTGGGTATTGGTTGCCTGAATGTGGTAGCGAGTGCGGTGCAGTTAAATAGCAATGGCGATACCATCGGAGTGATTACTTATAAATACCATTTGGACGATAATTCCAATATTGATACGATGGCTTCATACGATCGCTACGGGCATATCGTAGATTCAATGGCATATACCTATTGAGGGGAAATGAATAGCCGAGAGAAAACTATCTCATCCGGTTAATGGGAGATACATACAATAATCAGGAAATAATCCAACTATTTAAGAAGAGATATTGGAGAGGAGTGAGCGGAGAGATAGAAAGTATCTGTTGTTGCGGCCTTTAGTAAATTAAGACCGCCAATCTGCACAAAGGCCAATTCAGAAAAGTGAAGGTCAAGCCTTCACTTCAGTTTTCTGAATGTCTGCCTTTGAGTATGTAGGGCAGGTATGCCGATTGCACGATGAAACGATTAATAAAAAGCCGAATGCCACGGCCGCCACGATTGTTTTCTTTAAGGTATCCATCACTGTTTATTTAAAATTTGAACGCGAAAGTAAGTGAATTATTTTGGGATGGCAAAGAGAAGCTGACATTGAGCGGCAGAATGCTTTCAATAGTCATTTGTTTGTTTTGATTTGTACTGCGTAAATTGTTACCCTAAATTAGCGAGTGAATGAAAATACATTTCATTGCGATCGGTGGAGCCGTGATGCACAATCTTGCCATAGTACTTCATCGCAAGGGAAACCGGGTCAGTGGATCGGATGATAAAATCAGTGATCCTGCTAAAAGCAATCTGGAACAAGAAGGACTGTTGCCTGAAAGGATGGGATTTGATGCTGCTCGAATAAGTGCCGATTTAGACGCGGTGATTTTGGGAATGCACGCAAGAGAGGATAATCCGGAGTTGCTTAGAGCGCAAGAGTTGGGAATTAAAATATTCTCTTTCCCCGAATATATTTATGAAGTTTCTAAGAAAAAACAGCGAGTGGTGATAGCCGGCAGCCATGGGAAAACCACCATCACCTCGATGGTGATGCACGTGCTGAAAGAATCTGGTTTTGAATTCGACTATTTGGTGGGGGCAAAAGTTCCGGGCTTCGATACCAGCGTAAAGATTACCGAAGAGGCTCCCATTATTATTTTGGAAGGGGATGAATATTTAGCTTCTCCCATTAACCGGGAATCAAAGTTCATGTTTTACAAACCTAATGTTGCACTCCTCAGCGGTATCGCCTGGGATCACATTAATGTATTCCCTGAGTATGATGAATATGTAAAACAGTTCGAGCGATTTGCTTATACGGTAGAAGAGTGGGGTTTTCTCACTTGGTACCTACATGATGAGGAGTTGAAGCGGATTTTCAATAAATACGATGCTAAAGTGCGCACTCGCCCTTATGATACCCATCCACATACGCTAAAACACAATGTCACCTACCTGCAAACTGAATTTGGGGAAATTGCCATCCGTGTTTTTGGAGAACATAACCTACAGAATATTTCGGGAGCAAAGAACCTTTGTAACGAACTGGGTGTATTTGATGAAGACTTTTATCGCGCCATTGCTACGTTTGAAGGAGCCGCAAACCGGCTGCAATTAATCGGACGGAATGATACCACCGCCATTTATAAAGACTTTGCTCATTCCCCTTCAAAGCTCCGCGCTACCGTGCAGGCGGTTCACCGACAGTTCCCCACCCAACCTTTAGTAGCGGTGATGGAACTTCATACCTTCAGCAGCCTTAATCGCGATTTTCTGAATCAATATGAAGCTACTATGGATCAGGCCGAAGTTCCGGTGGTGTACTATGACCTCGAAACTTTTAAGCAAAAGAAAATGGAGGTATTAAAAGAAAAATTGGTGAAAGAAGCATTTGCCAATCCGCGATTGAATATTTTTACCGACAAGCAATCATTGGAACAATTTCTTCTCGAACAAAACTGGAGTAACAAAAATTTATTACTAATGACTTCGGGAACTCTTTCGGGAATCAATTTGGAAGCACTTATCCGTCAAATTTTAAATCAATAATGTGAAAGAACAATTAGACCTGTTTAACAGCAAGGGAACTACCCACCTACAACTAAAGCGACCGCTTGCGGTATTCGACTTGGAAACCACCGGAGTTGATTTTGTGAAGGATCGGATAGTAGAGATGAGTGTGATCAAGATTACTCCGGAGGGTGAAAAAACGATTAAAACGTATCGGATAAATCCTACTATCCCAATTCCCGTAGAGGCTTCTCTTATTCACGGTATTTACGATGAGGATGTAATAACCTGTCCCACCTTTAAAGATTTGGCTCAGGAAATTTTTGATTTGCTGAATCCTTGCGATTTAGCCGGGTTTAATTCCAATCGCTTTGATATTCCGCTGTTGCTCGAAGAATTTATAAGAGTGGGATATAGCTTTAGTATTGATAACAGGGCTTTAGTGGATGTGCACCGTATATATACGCACTTCGAGAAACGGACTCTTGAAGCGGCTTACCAGTTCTACTGTGATAAAACCTTAGAGAATGCACATAGTGCAGAAGCAGATGCTCTGGCTACCTATCAAATACTCGAAGCGCAACTCGGAAAATATGATGAGTTGCAAAACGATATTCATTTTCTCCACAACTTTACCAACGAAGAAAGATTTCTTGACAGTGGCAGACGCTTTGTTTATCTGAGCGGGAAACCTGCTTTTAACTTCGGCAAATACAAGGGTAAATACGTGGAGGATGTGCTTCGCACCGATCCCGGTTATTACAATTGGATGATGGGTGGTGATTTTGCCCAACACACCAAGCAAAAGCTGATGGAGATTAAAGAAGGATTGAGAAAGAAATAAAAAATCTAAAAAGTATTTTTGAAATGAGTGCATCCTTTACATTTGCCGCTCTTTTTATCTAAACAGCATCTGATTCTTGAGAAGCGACAGCCTAATTATAATTCCTACTTACAATGAACTTGGCAACATCGAAAATATGTTGCGTAAAGTTTTTTCATTGCCCAAGGCCTTTCATTTGCTCATAATTGATGACGGCTCTCCAGATGGAACAGGAGCAAAGGTCAAAGACTTACAAAAAGATTTCCCCGATAAACTTTTTCTGATGGAACGAAGCGGCAAACAAGGTTTAGGTACCGCTTACATCGCAGGTTTTAAATGGGCGCTTGAAAGAGAGTATGAATATATTTTTGAAATGGATTGCGACTTCAGCCACAACCCGGATGACCTGACCCGCTTGTATGCCGAATGTTCCGAAGAAGGATATGATCTCGCTATTGGCTCGCGATATGTTCAAGGAGGAGGTTTTGTAAATTGGCCAAAAGATCGAATCTGGATTTCACGCTTGGCTTCTTGGTATGTCAATTTGATTACGTGGATTGGCATTCGCGATGCTACGGCCGGCTTTGTATGCTACAAACGCAAAGTGCTGGAAACTATTGATCTGGATAAAATCCAATTTGTGGGCTATGCCTTCCAAATTGAAATGAAGTTTGCAGCAAAAAAGCTCGGATTCCGAATTAAAGAGATTCCCATCATTTTTACCGAAAGAGTAGAAGGGGTGTCAAAGATGAGCAAGAATATTATTAAAGAGGGAATCATTGGAGTGCTCAAAATTCAATGGTACAGCTTCTTTAGTAGCTATAAGAAGGCCTGACTTATTTCTCATCAGGTAACATCTCCACTTTCATTTCGTATGTGTAGAGTATGATCCGCTGTCGGAACTTACTTGGTTACCTGTTCGTAGCTTTTTTGCTATGCCTTTCTACTAATACCCAAGCTCAACAAAACTCAGCCCCCGATGCCGGTGCCGCTTTTAAAACTGCTTATAAGGAGTATGTGCAAGGCTTTT
>CAZQYO010000226.1:0-5109 GCA_964597415.1 uncultured Chitinophaga sp. | reverse complement strand
TGAATATGCTCTCTTCCTCCTTTGTTATCAGCGTTAATGAAGGGGTATTCGCTAAGTCCCGGTTCAGAATTACATTCCCCTTCATCATGAGTGCATCTACATTTTTCTTGTCCTTATGCAAGATGGAATCCAGATAGCGATTCGCTTGTTCATATTGCTTATCTACAATCAGTTGAGTAGCGGTAGAAACAATGGTTTGCTGCGAAAACAGCCGAGTGCTAATTAAAAGTAATGCCAGCGTAAAAAGGCGCATAGTGTAAAAATAAAAACCGCTGCCGGAAGGCAACGGTCAGTTAAGGATTATTGTATGGGTAGCTTAAGCATTAATCATTACCGGCATCACCAGCATGAGCAAGTCTTCATTTTCTTCTTTTTCAACCGGGCGAAGTACTCCCGCACGGGTGGGAACTGAAAGCTCAATTTCAATATCGTTGGAATCGAGCACTCCGAGCATTTCTATCAAAAAGCGAGCGTTGAAGGCAATTTCCATGTCACCGCCTTCGTAGCTGCAAGTGAGTCTTTCATTGGCCTCATTGCTAAAGTCAATATCCTGAGCCGATATTTTTAGTTCGCTGCCGGCAATAGTGAGAATTACCTGATAAGTGGTTTTGTTAGAGTAAATGGAGATTCTGCGAAGCGCATTCTGAAACTCTAAGCGGCTAATGGAAAGCTTATTGGGATTATTTTGAGGAATTACCGCATTATAGTCAGGATAGTTAGCATCAATTAAACGGCAAATCAACTTGGTGTTTTCGAAAGTGAAAAACGCATTTGATTTATTGTAGGAAACGTTTACGCCTGAATCATCTGACGGCAATGCACTTTTAAGCAGGTTGAGTGCTTTTTTGGGAACAATAAACTGTGCTGCTTTGGCAGCCTTCACATCCGAGCGGCTCATGCGAACTAATTTATGTGCATCGGTAGAAACAAAGGTAATTCCTTCGGGAGCCATTTGAAACAGCACTCCGGTCATAGCCGGGCGCAAATCATCACTACTAACAGCAAACAAAGTTTTAGCGATGGCGTTGCTCAATGCCGAAGACGGAATATTGATTTCAGTAACCGCTTCGGGTTGAGGTATTTTCGGAAAGTCATCCGGGTTTTCACCACTCAGCTTATAACGTCCGGTCTCGGAGGTAATCTCTACTCCAAAGGTTTTCTCATCCACTTTGAAAGACAGGGGCTGCTCGGGCAGTGTTTTCAACGTATCTAATAATATGCGTGCAGGAATTGCAATGCGACCGTTGTCTTTGGCATCTATCTTTAGTTCGGTACTCATGCTTGTTTCCAAGTCAGTAGAGAGAATGTTCAATTTTCCATCCTTTATTTCAAACAAAAAATCTTCCAGAATGGGTAAAACAGAGTTGGAATTGATAACCCCGCCAATCATTTGCAGGCTCTTCAACAGGGAGGTGGTGGAAACAATGAATTTCATGTGTCTATGGTTTTTTTTAGGTACGGTGAGGCATTGTGCCTACTTGGTAATTTCGGACAAATATAATTATTGGTTGAAATTGTCTTTTTCTAACTGCTAACAATGTCCCTATCGCAGATGTGGAAAAGGGAATCTTGCAGAACAGGTAATTTCTATAGTGTTATAGGTGCGCAAAATGCTGTGCTTTCTTCTGCTTTTTTTGAATGCCTTACCTTTACCCCTTTCATTCAGCGAAATAGAGGAGGTAAAATGATAGATGTAAAGGATTATGCGCAGTATTTTTTTGTCAGTTTAACAGGGATTTTTGTCATTGTAAACCCCATTACCACGGCCTTTGCTTTTCTTGCACTCACCGGCAATTACACGAAAGCCGAAAGAAAGGAGACCGCCAAAAAGGCAAGCATTATGGCTACTTTTATTTTGGTGCTGTTTGCATTGGCGGGGAGTATTATTTTTCAATTATTCGGTATTACGCTATACTCCTTCCGCATTGCCGGAGGTATTATTCTGTTTGGTATTGCTATGGGGATGTTGGGGCGTAAAGATGAGCACCAGGGCATTGCCGAAGTAACAGATAAAAAGCACGATATCTCACTTATCCCCATTGCAATTCCATTTATAAGTGGGCCGGGGTCTATTGCTACGGTAATGATAACCGTGAGCGAAGCCCATTCCATCTATCATTCCCTGCTCATTTATTTAACCATCGTTATTACCACCGTTACCTGTTATTTTCTGATGATAAATGCCGACCGCGTAGCAAAGTATATTGGCGAAACCGGTCGCTTGTTGGTTATCCGTTTGTTCGGTCTTATCCTTTCTGTAGTGGCTGTGCAGTTTGTGGTAAATGGAATTATTGAACTGTATCAGGAACAGTTTATGAAATAAAACGGCTAAAAATTTTCAGGAGGTGAAGAAAACTACGGCAGTTCCCCTATAGGTGCGAGCACCCGCTCGTGCCTATTCTATCAATAATACATTCACCTCCCCCGCAAAACTTCAGTAGAATAGAGTTCTCTCCCAAAACGGTAAAAGTGATACCGATGGCAATGGAAGTTCCGAAAATAGCAGAGCAAAGCTTAAAAAAGCTTTGTTTTTCGTTTTTCAACTCACCACAACACCCATACATCATCCTATACTAAAACCAAAAACCGACCTAACGAGTGTACTAACCCCCTAAAAGTTGGACGGTTTTTCAAATTCAGTTGAGTCATTATCTGCGCCTGCAAGAGCAGCGGTTAAGCAAAGATATTCAACGCCATTGGATTTGTCAAGGTTAAAATGAACGGCTGATAACTCGTTTAATTTTTCAGTGGAATCAGCCGACCTTGACAAATCCGCCAACGCAAAATCCGGTTGCTTAACCGCTGCTCTTGCGGCAACGCCCTGCTCCCATTTCCGCTGTGGGGTAATTCTTCCAAGTGCTCCATGTCTTCTCCGATGATTATAGAACTACATATATCTTTCCATCGTTAACTTGGCTTCATAAAAACTTTCAAACTCAAAGCGCTGCACCAGTTCTCTGTTGAGAATACTATGGAACGCTTCGATGTAGCTGTTCTCTTCCGGTGTAGCGATGTGTGTGAACTCCTGACGGGCTTCTACGCTTCTCAGATATGCTTTCACATCGTTGGCTAAAAACTGTGAGCCGTTATCGTTGCGGATGATGACATCGCGGATACCGTGTGTGGCATTGATTCTGCGAAAGAGATTGATGACATCTGCCTTCCGGATGCTTCGCTGAAAAATCCACTCCACAATTTTACGGCTGTAAACATCCATGATGCTCAACAGGTAAAAATTTTTCTGTTCACCGGCTACCCAGAAGTATTTAATATCCAGACACAGATACTGCATCGGATAATCCGCTTTGATTTTCCGGAACTTTACAAACTCTCTCCTGCCGCTGGTGCGAATCACTTTGCCCAGTAAGAGATGACTCTCATCCATCAAGCGGTAAACCTTTTTGTGATTGATAATAAAATGCTGGTCGCGCAAGATGGCTGTCATGTTCTGATAACCGTAGCAGACAAACTCCTGATTGAGTTCGGTCTTAATCGCTTCAATTACTTCGCTGTTGGGAACCGGTGTGCCATCTTTCTTCATCGTGTGTGTAGATGGCTTAGCTCCCGGCTTTCCTTCTTTAGGTAAATAGTAATACACGCTGTGCGGAATCTGGAGCCAGGTGCAAAGCTGACGAACCGGTGTTCTTTCTTGGTATGTTTTCATGAGCATTATTTTATCCTGGGTCCGATAGGAGTTTTTTTTAAAAGTTCACCCTGCACTTCTATCTGAAGAGCTTGCTTGGCAACTATCTTTTTTAATCGCTCGTTCTCATCTTCCAGCCGTCTGACTTCCGGGTCTATTCGTTTGTAAGCAGATTTTAATCCCTCTACTCCTTTACTTAGATAGCGTTGCTTCCATTTACCGAGCAACGATGGGGAGAGATTATGTTTACGGCATGTTTCTGCGTTGCCTTCGCGTTGTGCTTCCTGAAGTATCGCTAAGCGGTCTTCGGGGCTAAACTTTCTTTTTGTTTTATTCATTTTCTAAAGATATTGGTTACAAAATTGTTTTTACAACTTTGTCCAACTCTTTAGGGGGTTAGTACAGAAGAACCTTTTTTTGCTTCTGCCCAAAGTAGAGATTCTTGTTCAAAAAGTTCCTTTTGACTTTGGTGCATACAAACACAAAAGTCAACGTTGCCAATTATTTTGGTGCAGTCGTATATCCAAAAGTAGTCTTGTGCTACCTTGTTTTTTAGTTCTTCTTCTCTTATGTTTTGATACTTCATTTCTTGTCTATGTTCGTCTGTTACGGTGTCGTCCTACAATTGGTGCTAACGGTTTGGCGCTTGGCGCAGTGGCGGATTTCGGAGCACAAAATTTTCAATAATCCACAAAAGTTGATGCGAGGCAGAATGTTCAATTAACCACGTCAACCGCCATTGAGCCAAACGCCTGTTATAGCCAGTGGTTCTTTCAGTCGTCATTGTCCGTCCAGTTTTATTATTTTTCCTTTTTCCTCTATTGCGTTGTTGTCGTCTTCATAATCTTCTTCGTCTTCTGATGGATAAAAGTCCATCCAAACTTGAACTAAATAGTCGTGAAAACCCCAACCAATCCCGCTCGTGTCGTCAACAACTTTTACCACTCGGCCTTCAAATTTGTCAAGAAGGTTTTCTTTGCTCATTAAAGTCAAGCTGTCAACAAAAGTTGTTGCCAGACTTTTATAATAACTTTCATTGACGTCTCCATAGTCATTTGTGAATTTTACTCCTGTCTCAACGTAAAATAACATCAAGTCAGCAAGTAAGTCTGTCGATGTCCCAAGTTTTTTAAAGTCGCTAATTGCTTGTTTTCCGTCCTTAAGTTTGTAGTTATAACCACGTTTAGGGTAAAACGCTTCAAACACTTTGTCACGATACTTTTCAAAAAGTTCTCTCTCGTCTGGATTTACATAAAAGTCAAAAAACTCTTTTACTGATTTGTTCTTTTTATACAAGTCGGCAACAAGGTCAATTAGTTTGTCCTTGTCCAGTTTTTTTAGTTCTTTTTTTATGTCGGTCAGTCCCATATTTTATTTGTTGTTACGGTCGTCCTACCATTGGCTATAACGTCAGTTCGTCTAAAAACCTCCGTTACACCTCAAATATAAGCGAATACCGCTTTGTT
>CAZQYO010000225.1:0-5115 GCA_964597415.1 uncultured Chitinophaga sp. | reverse complement strand
ATATTGATAGCCTGGGACAATCAAGAAGCAGATAACTAAAAAACTCTACCCCTCTCCTACCGAGAGGGTTTTCTTTTTTCGCTATTTTCCATTTGTGATTAAACGACTTTGCGTTCACTTCTTGCTGCTGTTGGGTATAGTGCCAATATACTCGCAATCTTTCGACTTTAATGAAAACTGCCAGACGGCCTATCACACTATCATTGCCCTTAAGTTAGAGGAAGGACAAGCACTGTTGAGCAAAGAAGAGAAGAAACATCCTGAAAATCTGATTCCGCTTTATCTTGAAAACTACATTGATTTCCTTCGTATTTACACAAGCGATAGCCGCGACCTTTACAACAAACTGAACGGCAACCGCGATCTGCGACTCGAGCTGCTGAAACAGGGCGACCGCAACTCCCCCTACTTTCTATTTTGCGCGGCTGAAATAAATATGCAATGGGCTACCATGAGTATTCAATTTGGCGACTATCTCAATGCGCTAATTGGAATTCGAAAGGCATTCAAGTTTCTGGAAGAAAATCAGTTGCGCTATCCCGAATTTAAAGCCAATAAGAAATCACTTGGGGTTTTATATGCGCTGCTGGGAAGTGTTCCTGATAAATATAAATGGGGAGTAAGTCTTTTGGGGATGGAAGGCAATGTAGATCGCGGACTAACCGATCTAAAAGAATTAGTCGAATACGGTAAAAAGAATAATTATATCTACATGGAAGAAACGGTTACGTTATATGCGTTTTTACTATTTCACTTGCAAAATGATATGGAAAAACCGTGGATTGTGCTCAAAGAAAATGGCTTTCCGAAAGCGGATAACCTGATGACTGTTTTTACTACTGCGCACATAGGCATTTACGGCAAATACAACGAGGAGGCATTAAGGGTATTGGATAACCGCCCCAAAGGAGCTGAATTTGCTACTTTCCCTCTGTTAACTTACCTAACCGCTTTGGGAAAGCTCAATAAATTATCGCCCGATGCAGACTCCTACTTTAAAAAATTTTTGGCGGAATACAAAGGAGAAAATCACATCAAATCTGCGTATCAAAAAATTGCGTGGGGCTACTTGCTGAGAGGAGATACCGAAAACTACCGGCACTTTATTCGCAAAGCTGCTACCAAAGGCAGTAATGTGGTGGAAGCTGACAAGCAAGCACAAAAAGAAGCAGAGAGTGGTCGCATACCTGAAATCCATTTGTTGCGGGCGCGTTTGTTGTTTGATGGCGGATATTACCAAAATGCAAGCAATGAAATGAAGACCTTAGCGCAAACTACTTTTCAATCGCCAGAAGAGGAAACAGAATATCTCTATCGCACAGGGCGTATTTATCACGAATGGGGGAAAACCGATTCTGCCTTGCTTTACTACTCAAAAGCGATTGAAAAAGGCAGTGCACTGCATCGCTATTTTGCAGCTAACTCCGCACTCGAATCCGGGGAAATTTTTGAACACCGAGGAGATAAAGAAAAGGCACTTTCTTTCTACCATCTCTGCCTCACTTTCGATGACCACGAATACAAAAACGGCATAGACCAAAAGGCCAAAGCCGCACTAAACCGCTTGAAATAGATTTCACTTCGGTATTTTTCGTTCCTAATAAAGCGCCAATTAGTTAGTGTGCCAAGATGGTTTGCTATTCACTCTACCTAAAGCTATTCGAATAACCAATGCACGGTTATAATTTTTTACGGCTTCCTAATTCAGTGTGCCGCGTTGTGGCTGAACTCTGTTGCGAATATCTTCCAGCTCACCTTTAGGGATTGCTTCGATAAGTTTTTGCGTGTATTCCCGCTGCGGATTGTTGTAAATTTCATCACTAATCCCCATCTCTTCTATCTTCCCTTTGTTCATCACCACCATGCGGTCGCTCATAAACTTCACCACCGAAAGATCGTGTGAAATGAAAATATAGGTAAACTTAAATTCCTCTCTGAGTTGAATAAGCAGATTAAGTACCTGCGCCTGCACGGAAACATCTAAAGCGGAAACAGATTCATCGCAGATAATAAACTTGGGATTCAGCGCCAATGCTCTGGCAATACAAATTCGCTGCCGCTGACCTCCGCTAAATTCGTGGGGATAACGGTTAAAATGCTCCGGTTTCATATTCACCTTGGTGAGCAGTTCAATTACTTTTTCCTTCCTTTCTTTTTCATTGGAATGGATACCGTGTACCGTCATAGGCTCCATGATAGCATTCCCTATGGTGATGCGGGGATTTAGTGAAGAATATGGATCCTGAAAAATAATCTGCATATTTTCCCGCATCCCTTTCATGTCGTAATTATTGAGATCGAGTAATTTTTTTCCGTCAAAAACTATTTCACCTCCATGTGCAGGTATCAGACGAAGTATAGTTCTCCCCAAGGTTGTTTTACCACAGCCGGATTCCCCTACTAAGCCCAAAGTTTCACCTTCATACACATCAAAAGTCACATCGTCCACTGCCTTCACATAGTCGAGCACCTTGCCAAAGAAATTTCTTCGAGTAGGGAACCATGTTTGCAGGTTTTTGACTTGCAAAATCGGTTTGCCGGATAGCACCCGCTCTCTGCGGGCATTAGTCTCGGCTTCACTGATAATTACGGCATTGATAGCCTCAGCTACTGAGGTATTCTTTTCAATAATTTCACCTTGCTCATTTTCCTCCATAAAGTCAACGACTGTTGGCAGTTTGCTCAAACGCTTTCCCAAAGGCGGACGGCAAGCGAGTAAACTCCGGGTATAAGGGTGCTGAGGTTGGCTAAAGATATCTAACACACTGCCTTGTTCTACAATCTTACCCTTATACATCACCAATACTCTATCGGCAATTTCGGCTATGACACCCAAGTCGTGAGTAATGAAAATGATAGAACTGTCAATTTCTCCCTTCAACTTTGCCATCAAGTCCAAAATAGTCTTCTGTACTGTTACATCTAATGCTGTGGTCGGCTCATCGGCAATCAAAATAGACGGATTGCAACTCATCGCCATTGCGATCATTACTCTTTGCTTCTGCCCTCCTGAAAGTTGATGCGGATAGGCATCTAAAATACGCTGCGGATTGGGCAGGCTCACTTTCTCAAACATGTTTAACGTAATCGCTTTCGCTTCCTTTTTACTCACTTTTTGATGAAGCATAATAGCTTCGATGACCTGATCGCCACAGGTAAAAACAGGATTAAGTGAAGTCATCGGCTCCTGAAAAATCATAGAGATTTCGTTGCCGCGATATTTGCGCATTTTATCTTCACTGATTTTAGTGAGGTCCACTGCCTTGCCGTCTCTTTCGTAAAAGAGAATTTCTCCACCGGAAATTTTTCCGGGAGGGTCGGGAATGAGTCGCATAATAGAAAGTGAGGTAACCGATTTGCCTGAGCCTGATTCCCCAACAATACCAATGGTTTCCCCTCTGTTCAGCGTAAAACTGACATCATTTACGACTTTAACGATACCATCATCTGTTCTAAATTCAGTAATCAGATTCTTTACTTCGAGTAATAACTTTCCGTTGCTCATTTCTTAGTTTGTCTCTCCTTTTAAGGCGGCTAAAAATATTCTTAAATCACTACTTTACAAAAGTTCAGCAGAAATCCCCAAAATTGAAAAGCAGTCTGTAATGAAATTATCTCATTTGGTCAAAAAATAGATGTGCCCTATTTACAAAACCAAAGCCTCCCACTATATTTCATACAACGGTCAACTCAATATCCGGGTTAAATGTTATAACGCTTTTTTAAGAAACAAAAATTAGTTTCCTTAGTCACGCTGATCAAAAACAATATTATAGATACAAAACTACTAAGTCATGCGCCAGCTAAAAATCACGAAGAGCATCACCAACAGGGAGAGTGCTTCATTAGAAAAGTATTTGCAAGAGATTGGACGGGTAGAACTTCTTACGGTGGAGGAGGAAGTGCAATTAGCTCGACTAATTAAAAAGGGTGACACCAGTGCTCTCGAAAAACTGACCAAAGCTAATTTGCGCTTTGTGGTATCAGTCGCCAAACAATACCAAAATCAGGGGCTTTCTCTTTCAGACCTTATCAACGAAGGAAATCTGGGATTAATTAAAGCGGCAGAGCGCTTTGATGAAACTAAGGGATTCAAATTTATTTCCTATGCGGTGTGGTGGATTCGGCAGTCTATTCTGCAAGCATTGGCTGAACAATCCCGGATTGTGCGATTACCGCTGAACAAAGTAGGGGCACTCAACAAAATCAACAAAGCATTTACCTCCTTAGAGCAGGAATTTGAGCGGGAACCGGCTCCGGAAGAATTAGCCGGATTGCTGAATGTTGATTTAGATGAAGTGAAAACTATAATGGGAGTTGCCGGTCGCCATATTTCTGTAGATGCTCCTTTTGCAGCGGGCGAAGAAAACTCCCTGTTAGAAGTGATACAAAACCCCAATGCAGAAGAAGCGGACAGAGAGGTTTCCTACCTTGAATCGCTGAACCGTGAAGTCAGTCGCTCGCTCTCCTCACTTACCGAGAGGCAATGCGAAGTCGTAAAACTATATTTTGGAATTGGATTGGAACATCCTATGAGCCTCGAAGATATTGGGGAGAAATTTGACTTGACCCGAGAGCGGGTTCGTCAGATAAAGGACAAAGCCATCTTGCGTTTAAAGAACACAAACCGATGCCAGCTTCTGAAAAGTTATTTGGGATAAATTAATTCACTCTCCTTGACAAATCTAAAGGCTTCCGCATTAAGGTAGCCTTTATTTTTTACTGTCCAACTAATTGAAATCAGGTTTCTGCTTTGCCTATTTATTGCCATATTCGCAGCGCCTAAAAAACAAGTGTATGTCAGAAAGATATGATAAGGAACTAAGCCATTGGGTGGACAATGAAAAGACAACTTTGGCACTGCAACACATCGCCAGCAAACTGCTATTAGAGCGCGATATTGAATTAGTATTATTCCGCAGAAAATTCTTCGATAAGAAACTCAGCGAAATCATTCACGACCACAATTACCTTTCTCAATTTTCAGGAGTAAAACTTTCTACCTCTTTATCCAAAGATTTGGCAGAAGCCATCTCTACTTTAGCCATTGCCCCTTCCAGAATTGACCTGGGAAGGCTGTCGGGAGAGTATAACAATGAAGGAAGCAACTACGCC
>CAZQYO010000224.1:0-5121 GCA_964597415.1 uncultured Chitinophaga sp. | reverse complement strand
GATAAAACAAAAGAAACTAAATGTTTTCAGCCCTATGATACAAGCTTTTAAAAAGCGCCATTTTCAACAAATTCCCTTTAGCAAATACTCTACCGGAATAGCGCTGCTGGAAGAAGTAAAGCACAATGCCTTTAAACCTAACTTCATTAAAATAAACAAGATTATCAATGGACACAGTTGAAATTTCAGAGGTGGCCGTAAAGCAATTCACTATGTTTGGAATAGACGGAATGGGCGAGTTTTTAATTCGCTATGGTATTGATCTGTTAGTTATTTTTATTCTGGTAAGGGTCATCTACTACCCCCGACATCACAATAAAGATTTCGTCTTTACTTTCTTTCTGTTTAATACGGTCAACTTTCTTATTTGCTTTTTACTTAGCAGTTTGAAGTTGAAGATTGGTTTTGCATTCGGTCTCTTCGCCATCTTCTCTATTCTCCGCTATCGAACGGTTACTGTTCCCATTCGCGAAATGGGTTATTTCTTTCTCAGCGTTACCATCGGTATTATCAATGCCTTAGCCGATATAGGCAACGGAGTCTTGCTGTTAGCCGTATCCAATATTTTAGTTTTAGTGATGACGTATGTACTCGACCGTCAACTTTCGTTAGAGCATGAAAACTACAAGGAAGTAAATTATGAACGCATAGAACTAATACATCCGGAGCGGAGAGAAGAAATGATAGAAGATTTGAAAAAGCGAACGGGCTTACCTATTCACCGCATCGAATTGATAAAGCTCGATTTCTTGCGAGATGTGGCTCGCATTCACGCCTTCTACTTTTCCAGTGAAAATGAAACGACTACCAGAGGAATGGGGGATGATGATGATTGAATTCTTCGCTCGAATTTATAACGTATGTGCAAGGCAGTTGCCCTTTTTTTTCTTTTCCTTCTATTGAACAGCCACTCCGCTTTTGCTCAAGTGTATGGCACAGATGTGCAGTTGTGGACAAGCGTTAAAATCAAAAAAGATTTACCTAAACGATTTTCCATAGCCGCGCAATACGAACTGCGCTTGCAAAATTACATGGCGGCACTCAAGGGATCCTACCTTTCTGCAGAGGTGGAATACGAAATCATTAATAAATACCTATCTACAGAATTTGAATATCGGTACGTAACCTCTTTTCAGAAAGATAAGCACCGCTTTGGATGGGGCATTACCGGGAAATATAAATATGGGAAGGTCAGTTTCAGCGACCGAGTGACCTACCAACGCGAGCATGAGTATTTTAATACTTCGTATGAAAGCGGGCATGAGCCTACCAATTACATCCGCAACCGACTACAGATAAAATACGATTTCAAAAAGCACTGGGAAGCCTATGTTTCTACCGAGCCGTTCATTCAACTTTCTAATAAATACTGTGGCGTAGATAGAATGAGAAACATTGCCGGCATAGATTGGGAATTTAAAAAAGGACATACCCTCGACCTTTTTTATGTGTTTCAGATAGATATTCACCAAAAGAATCCCGACATCACTCATGCTATTGGCTTGATGTATGAGTGGGATGTACCAAAGTTTAAGCGGAAAAAGAAAGCCTAATTCTTTTCGCTGAAATAGGTGTGAAGCAGCACACTGCTCATTATAACAAAGGAGCCTACAAAGAACCAAAGGTTGAGTTCTTTGTTTTCGTGGAAAATGAAAAATGCCAACAGAATACCATAGAGGGGTTCTAAGTTGATAGATAAGTTTAGCGTAAAGGCCGACAGATGTTTTAGCGCATTGAGCGAAAGAATCAAAGCTGCATGTGTGCAAAGAACGGCCAGTATGAGCAACAGCACCCAATCGTTCATAGAGGGGAAGAGGTGAACGGGATGAGAAAGAGAAATGTAGAGCGGTAGAAAGAGGGTGAGCATTCCAAAGCCGCTCGCTATTTCGTAAAATGAAATCACCCTGCTCGGCAATTCGTTCACTACCTTTTTATTCAGGATGTTGAAAAAAGCCACCACAAAAGCCGCTAACACGGCAAGCACCATTCCGATGTTGTAAGAATTATGGTCGGTATAGAAGATAATAGCAATACCCGCCATAGCCATAAAACTGTAAAGCAGTTCGGCCTTATTGAATTTCTTATCTGTGATCAGCGGTTCAATTAAAGCCGTAAAAAGAGTGGTAGAAGAAAAAAGACTGAGGGTAATACTCACATTTGAATATTTGATAGCGCCATAAAAGAACAACCAATGAATCATCAGGATGGTGCCGACTAAAAACAGCCGCCAGAAATTTTTTCGCGTAACCCGCAGAGAAGTGCCGGTGAGTTTTACATACACAAAAAGAGAAACAGACACTAACAACATGCGATACCACACCAACATTCCCTCATTTAATTCTATGGCTCGCCCCAATACCCCGGTGGCTCCCCACAATACAATAGAGAGGTGCATTTGGATATAGGCTTTGGTAATAGCTGATTTAGAATGATACCTGCTTAACATAAAGGGCGCAAAAGTATTCTTTGAAATTTTATTTTTATCGCTATTCTTTACTATGCCTAGAGTTGAAATTTATACCGATGGTTCTGCCAGAGGAAATCCGGGTCCCGGAGGATATGGTGCTATTTTGAAATGGGGCAAGGTAGAGAAGGAACTCTCCCAGGGCTTTCGCAAAACTACCAATAACCGTATGGAACTGCTCGCGGTGATTGTCGCCTTAGAAACGCTGACTCGCGAGGGCTTAGACGTAGATGTGTATTCTGACTCTAAGTATGTGGTAGAAGCCGTAAAGCAGGGCTGGGTCTTCGGCTGGCAAAAAAAGGGGTTTAAAGGAAAGAAGAATCCTGACTTGTGGTCTCGATTTCTGAAAGTGTATTCTAAACACCATATACAGTTTCACTGGATTAAAGGGCACAACGACCATCCCTATAATGAGCGCTGCGATGTGCTGGCCACCGAAGCGGCAGACAGCCGCCATTTACTAATAGACAAAGGATACGAATCAGGAGCCGGTGAAATATTCACCGCTAAGGAGTGAGTCTTTGGCGGATAGTGAAGCACAAAACTTGCGCAAGTAAAGAGAAATCTCTGCGCGGACGTATCTTCTCTATTTACTTGCCCCCTTTATCTAATAAACAGGCACAACAACATAGATGCGCATTTGCATGGGGCTTTTGTGTTTTGATTATCTCCCGCTCCTCTTTGCTCTTAACCCGGTTCAGGGGATGACTGACAAGGAGAAAACCACTCTTTAGTTTGTCACGCAGCTATCCAAACCAAGAACCCTTCGGCCGCCCAAACACTTGGCACCAATACCTGCACCTTGCTGATTAACGTGATTAAAAAAGTAACTTTGACCGATATAAATTTTAGATGATTAAAGAACAACAAATAGAAGATAGTTTAATAGCCAAACTGACTGACCTGAAATACAGTTACAGGTCGGATATCAAGGACAGGGCTTCTCTGGAAAAGAATTTCCGTGAAAAATTTCAGGCACTCAACAGAGTTAACCTGACCGACTCTGAATTTGCCAGACTACGGGACGAAATTATTAATACGGACGTTTTTGCTTCCTCTAAGCGATTACGTGAAATAAATACTTTCAGCCGTGAGGACGGAACTCCTTTGCATTACACTTTGGTAAACATAAAAGACTGGTGCAAAAACGAATTTGAAGTTATCAATCAACTTCGCATAAATACAGAAAACAGCAACCACCGTTACGATGTAATTTTATTGATTAACGGAATTCCTGTTGTTCAAATAGAATTAAAAACCCTTGAAGTAAGCCCACGAAAAGCCATGCAGCAAATTGTGGACTACAAAAGCGACCCAGGCAATGGTTATACAAACTCATTGCTTTGTTTCATGCAGCTTTTTATTGTTACCAATCGCAGTAACACCTATTATTTCGCCAACAACAACTCTTCTCATTTCAGCTTTAATGCTGACGAGCAATTTTTACCTGTTTATCAATTTGCAAGTGAGGACAATAAAAAAATCACACACATTGACGACTTTTCAGAAAAGTTTTTGAGCAAATGCACTTTGAGCCAAATGATAAGCAAATACATGGTATTGGTGGCAAGCGAACAAAAGTTGTTGGTGATGCGACCCTATCAGATTTATGCAGTTAGGGCAATTGTCAATTCTATTCAGGAACACAAAGGCAACGGCTACATTTGGCATACTACAGGAAGCGGAAAAACACTTACTTCGTTCAAGGCATCTACCTTGCTCAAAGACAATCCGAATATTGAAAAATGTTTGTTTGTGGTTGACCGTAAGGACTTGGACAGACAAACCCGTGAGGAATTCAACAAATTTCAGGAAGGTTGCGTGGAGGAAAACACCAATACAGAAACATTGGTAAGGCGAATGCTTTCGGAGGATTACGCTAACAAAGTAATTGTTACGACTATTCAAAAATTGGGTTTGGCTTTAGACCGAAACAACAAGAACAATTATAAAGAACGTTTACAGCCATTAAGCGACAAACGAATCGTTTTTATTTTTGATGAGTGCCACCGTTCGCAGTTTGGCGAAAACCATAAAGCCATCAAAGAGTTTTTTCCGAAAGCACAATTGTTTGGATTTACAGGAACACCCATTTTTGACGACAATGCAACATACAAGCAAATTGACGGAACAGTTGGCTCTTATGTAACGACAAGAGACATTTTCCAAAATCCGTTACACAATTACACAATCACTCATGCTATCGAAGATAGAAACGTATTGCGTTTTCATATTGACTATTTTAAGCCTGAAAAAAATGTAACGGTTGGTAGTATAGACCATAAAAAAGCGGTTGTAAATGCTATTCTAAAAAAACATGATGCTGCAACGCACAGCAAACGTTTCAACGCATTATTAGCAACGGCTTCTATCAATGATGCTATTGAATATTATGAGCTTTTCAAAGACATTCAGGCGAGCAAAGCCAAAGAAGATGAAAACTTCATTTCTTTAAATATTGCTTGTGTATTCTCACCACCTGCCGAAGGGAACAAAGATGTGCAACAATTGCAGGAAGATTTACAACAAGAGAAAGCAGACAACAAAGTTGAACCTGAAAAGAAGAAAAAAGCACTTGAAGCCATTATCAGCGATTACAACAAACAATATGGCTCAAACCATAGAATCACTGAATTTGACTTGTATTACCAAGATGT
>CAZQYO010000223.1:0-5129 GCA_964597415.1 uncultured Chitinophaga sp. | reverse complement strand
GTATCAACAAGGGGATTATGTACTTGTTTTTTATGCCTTGGATTATCATCGGCACTATCACCTACTTTTGGTGGCGAGCCAATAAGAAAGCAGAACAAGAAGCTCAATAATCGCAATTTTTAAGGGGTCAATTGCTATACCCGATTACTTCTTGCTACCTCTGCACGAAGATTCTAATCTTCGTCATTTATCACTTAACACTTCTGCCTTATATTCGCAGCACACACATAATGTATGACTGAAAATACGATGACTAAAAAGATTCCATCAAAAATTTCATTTGAGGATTTCTAGAAGGAGGTGCTTAATGACTTTCGCATTGCTTGCATTTCGCGTGAAACTAGTTTGTTGGGAAGAAAAGAAGTATTGACCGGAAAAGCCAAATTCGGAATTTTCGGTGATGGAAAAGAAATCGCACAGATTGCGTTGGCAAAATCATTTGCTCCCGGTGACTGGCGAAGCGGCTATTATCGCGACCAGACCTGGATGATGGCTTTGGGGCTGTTGACCACTGAGCAATTCTTTGCACAACTTTACGCTAATGTCGATCACAACGAAGAGCCGATGAGTGCCGGAAGACAAATGAATGGTCATTACGTTACGCGAATTCAAGATGAGAAGGGTAACTGGTTGAATCAAACCGGGCTTTATAATTCTTCAGCCGATGCTTCCCCCACAGCTTGCCAGATGCCCCGCTCATTAGGACTGGCACTGGCTTCTAAACTTTACAGAGCAAATAAAGAGTTGGAAGATTTTACCCTTTTTTCTGATAAGGGCAATGAAGTCTCCTTTGTTTCTATTGGCGATGCCTCCACTTCTGAAGGTTTGTTTTGGGAAACAATTAATGCCGCAGGTGTAATGCGCGTACCTTTGGCTATTTCAGTATGGGATGATGGGTACGGAATTTCTGTTCCTAAGAAATACCAAACAACAAAGGAAAGTATCTCCGAAATTTTGGAGGGTTTCAGAGTAGATGAAACCGGGAGTGGAATGGAGATATATGTCAGCGAAGGGTGGAATTACCCGAAATTGATGGAAACCTATAAGCGGGGAATTGAGAAAATGCGCAAGACACAAGTACCTGCGCTGTTCCATATTACTGAAATGACGCAGCCGCAAGGTCACTCTACTTCCGGCTCACATGAGCGGTACAAGTCGGCTGGTAGAATGGAATGGGAAAAGGAATTTGACTGCATAAAAAAAATGAAGGAATGGATGATTGAAAGCGGTATTGCTTCAGATCAGGAATGTCATCAAATCGCAGAAGCAGCTAGGCAGCACGTGTTGGAAAGTAAGAACAATGCCTGGAAGAAATATAGTGAACCAATAAAAGCAGAGCTGGGGGAGATTGCCGATTTACTTGAAAATATTTCGGTGGAGATGGGAGATAGTTTCGGTGCAGATGCTGCTACAGAACTTCGATCTACCCGTGATGCAATAAGAAAAGATATTCTGAAAGCGGGGAAGAAAGTGTTACGTCATTTTCGAGGAAAGGAAGGCAAAGCTATCAACGAATTGCGCCACCTGCTTTCCGATTTCGAGAATAAATATCAGGCAGTGTATAGTTCTCATCTACACAGTGAGAGTGATGAAAACGCATTAAAAGTTCGGGTAGTCCCGGCCGTTTTTTCAGAAGACTCTAAAACACTGAGCGGTTTTGAAATTCTGAATGTGCTTTTTGATAAGCTATTTGAGAAGTATCCGAACGTGGTAGCATTCGGAGAAGACGTTGGTAAGATAGGCGATGTGAATCAAGGTTTTGCCGGTATTCAGGAGAAGTATGGCGAGCATCGAATTTTTGATACAGGTATTCGAGAAGCCACCATTATGGGGCAGGGCATCGGACTGGCGTTGCGCGGTTTTCGCCCCATTGCCGAAATTCAATATCTCGATTATCTGCTGTATGGTCTGGAACCGTTGGCAGATGATTTAGCCAGCCTACAGTACCGCACCAAAGGTGCGCAAAAGGCTCCTATGATAATAAGAACGCGCGGTCACCGATTAGAAGGGATCTGGCATACCGGTTCTCCTATGGGAATGATTATTAATTCGCTGCGCGGCATTTATGTGTGTGTGCCCCGCAATATGGTGCAGGCTGCCGGCATGTATAACACCCTGTTGCAAAGTGATGAACCGGCTCTACTGATTGAATGTCTGAATGGTTACCGACTAAAAGAAATGCTCCCCGATAATATTGGAGAGTTTACAGTGCCGCTCGGTATTCCTGAAATAATAAGGGAAGGAGAGGAGGTAACCTTAGTCACATACGGCTCGTGCGTTCGGGTGGCGGAGGAAGCGATGGAACTATTAGCCGCAGTAGGCATTTCAGTAGAGTTGATAGATGTGCAAACTTTGTTGCCTTTCGATATTCATCATTCTATTATTGAATCTGTCAAAAAGACCAATCGGCTGGTGTTTCTCGATGAAGATGTTCCCGGAGGAGCCTCTGCTTACATGTTCCAAAAAGTATTTGAAGAGCAGGGGGCTTATCAGTGGCTCGATTCTGAACCCAAAACAATTACCGCTAAGGCACATCGCGGTGCTTATGGAAGTGATGGGGATTATTTCTGTAAACCAAATGCGGACGAAGTCTTTGAATCCATTTATAGTCTAATGAGCGAAACTGATCCGAAGCAATGGCCTGCGTTGTAGGTTTCTATCTGTTTTAATTCACTTCTTGTGTACTATTTCTTGAAATGAAATAGGATGGACTTTACTAGTTGATTGGTTACGTGAGTGAATATTCCCAAAGTGGCCCCTTCTTATTCTTGTTTCTGAATTTTTTAATGTTCTCCGAAAAGTCTTTATCGGGAAAAATCCAGTTCTTTCCGGTAGCAGCCGCTCTTTCTTTTAAACGGGTGGTATCCACTTCCTTCGAAATGTAATAGCGAGGTTCTATCAAATCATCCTCCTTCTCTATCACTCCTTCTTTGATAGATAGGTCGTGTAATTTGGTTCCGGGATAAATGCGCATACCTACAAAAGGGAAAAATGCGGTGTTGTCAATGCGCTTTGAGTTTTCAAATGTTTCGTCTAATGTTACTTCCGTTTCACCATATCCGGCTAATATGATGAAGTGGATGAAGTTAATGCCCAAACGCCCGCACAAATCACTTTTCTCCAACACTTCCTTTACCGTAAAACTTTTACCATATTTCTTTAATACGCTGTCGGATAAAGATTCAGTTCCAAACTCTACGTGTGTTAGGCCCGACTGCTTAAGTTTGATCAATAATTTCTCTTCCAAATTTTTGAAAGTAAAATAGGCACCCCATCTTATTTTTATTCCGCTCTTAATGATTTTCTCTGCCAATTCGAGATTGTATTCATTCTCTATGTTGAATACTGAATCGGTAAAAAATACATAGTCAATCCCTTTGCTGTAGTACAAGTGAGTGAGCGATTCTAAAATTTTATCGGTGTTCAAGGTTCTTATTTTTTTTCCTTCGATGACCGGGTACGAACAGTAAATACACTTATATGGGCAGCCTCTTTTGGTTTGCACACTCAACATGCCGCTTCTTTGCCAATAAAAATCTGCTAAATCATTTTCAAAGCGCAAGGTTAAGTCTTGACAATAATTTTTGCGCGGATTCTTTACGATCTGTTCATGATTATCATATACCAGCCCTTCAATATGCGTATAATCGGAACCGCTATCTAAGCACATAATCAATTCATAAAAACTCTTTTCTCCCTCGCCACAAATACCAAAGTCGGGCTGAAGCTGGTCAAATAATTTTTCAGGAAAAATGGAATAACCACCACCGCCTATAGTAATTATTGCATTGCTTACGGAGCGTATTTTTGAAATTGTTTTTCCATAGCCACTGATGAAACTGCCTTTGTTCAGCGAGTTGGCATCGTCCACATTTCGCAAGGATATACCAATGTATTTTGGTTGCAACGCCTCCAATAGACGGGGCAATTTATCGAGATGGTCTGCATACAGGTCATATAATTCGACTCGGTACTCCGGCAAATGCTCCTTTAGATAAGTGGAAATGTAGGATAGACCTATCGGATATACCGGGTACGGCTTGTCGAATTCATTCGCAGATAGTAAAAGGATAGTTTGTCTGTTTGGCATTATGTTTATTTTCCTCTAAATCCAAAACTCACAGTAGCTATGTGAGCGATCAGCATTTTTGCAAAATTTTTCGCGAACCTAAAAGTTGCCCATGAAGAATTCATATTTTATGAAATGAATTACATCATATTTCAAAGTGTCTTTTCGTAATTTTCGCTATTCATAAAGAGAGGTGTTAGTAATGGGATTGCTATTTCTTTTTTAGAAATTAATAAAGAACTTTCCATCTTTAGATTATCTACATTGCATACTTTATAAAATTGGAGAGCAGCAGTAGAATTATTTAAAGGAACTTTTAGTTTCGTACAAAATGAAAATTCTTAACGTATTTGCAGTATTACTTTTTATTGGCGGTTGCCATCCGAAAACCACAGAAAATAAAACGGAAGTTTCAAAGGAAGCAATAACTGCTGTTCAAGACGGGAAAACGCTTTATGGCACTTGCAAAGCCTGCCATGGTGATAATGCGGAAGGCAATGAATTATTAGGGGCACCGGCTTTGGTAAATCAGGATGCTTGGTACTTAGAAAGGCAAGTCAACCATTTCAAATCGGGTATTCGCGGTGCGGATGCGCAGGACACTTTTGGCCGACAGATGGCGGTCATTGCCCAGACCTTGCCCGATTCTGCGGCTATAAGCGCGGTAGTGAATTATCTAAAAACACTTCCCGGCTCTTTTCCTGCCAAAACTTTAAGAGGCAATGTGCAATTAGGACACGATGCTTACAATATGATTTGCGGGGCTTGTCACGGTCCGGGGGCTGAAGGAAATGAACAGATGAATGCGCCCAAGTTGACGGGTATTGATGACTGGTATTTAAAACGACAACTGCAAGATTTCAAATCAGCACTACGCGGTTCACACCCCGGTGATAAATGGGGTGCCCAGATGATCCCTATGTCACAAACATTAAAAGATGAGCAAGCTATTGACAATGTGGTAGCCTACATTCAATCACTTCAGCAAATTAATCCATGAGGAATAATTTAATACTTGTTGCTGCACTGATTTTTGTGTTTGCTATTTTCAAGGTATATC
>CAZQYO010000222.1:0-5181 GCA_964597415.1 uncultured Chitinophaga sp. | reverse complement strand
TTGCGCCATGTCGACAATAGCCCGCAAATGCCTACGGGGTAT
This sequence comes from uncultured Chitinophaga sp., assembly GCA_964597415.1. GTDB lineage: Bacteria > Bacteroidota > Bacteroidia > Chitinophagales > LD1 > Bog-950. The sequence continues at coordinate 5,139 of CAZQYO010000222.1, read as the reverse complement.
CCCGGCATGATGGTGCTTTCCTTGTTTCCTCCTTTGTGGTTTGCTGTAATGCACAAAGCTATTGCTAAATACAAGGCTACGGAAGAAGGAGTGGCATTAGCTTAAACTTTTACAAACCTTGAAACAAAAAAGGCTGATCGGTATTATGAAATACTTTACTCCCAAATACTTCAAATTTTTCAATGAACTTTCAGAAAACAATAACAAAGAGTGGTTTGAAAAGAATCGAAATCTCTACGAAGCAGAGGTAAAACAGCCCTTTCGGAAATTAGTAGAGGACATGATTGAAAAATTGGCAAAAGATATCCCCGACATTAACCACCTTGCCTCTAAATCTATTTTTCGCATCAATCGCGATATACGTTTCAGCAAAAACAAAGCTCCGTATAAAAAATATATGGCGGCTGTGTTCAATCGCACCGGCACAAAAGATCAAGAGTACCCCGGATTTTATTTTCATGCCGGAGCAGATGAAGTGATGGTAGGAGGAGGAAAATACTTTTGCAATAAAGAAGAATTGGCAAAGATCAGGCAGGAGATTTATTATAACAATGCCGATTTTAAGAAGCTACTGAACGAGAAATCATTTAAAGAAAAATACGGTACTCTTTTAGGAGAGAAGAACAAAGTACTGAGTCCGGAATATAAGTTGTTTGCTAAGGAACAACCGCTTATTGCCAACAAGCAATTTTGGTATCAGGCTACCTTATCGCGCAGGGATGTTACCGGTGATAAGTTAGATGTATTGCTTCTTTCTCACTTCAAAGCAGCCTCCAAAATGAATGCATTTCTATGGGAGGCTATTTCAAATTAATTTCAAAAAACTTGCTTACATGAAACTATTGCTCTGCGTGCGTTCGTTAAACGATATTCAAATTGCGCTTGATCAGATGAATGCTCAACCGGAACAGGACAAAGTACTTCCCTATTTATATTTCACTCGCATCTTGCCTCACGAAGTGGACATAATAGAAACCGGAGTCGGCATTTTTCAAACCACCTATAAAGTAACAAAAACTTTGCAGCGGCAGCGATATCACCTTGCACTCAAGGTCACTTTGGGAAATGCTTACAAAGACACTCATGTAGTAGGCACTGTTCTGAATATTCTGAACGAGAAGCCGGGAGATTACGGCACTTTGGAGGCAGAAGAATGGAAGGATGTGTACGATCTGGAATTACTCCACCGCGAAGACCCTCCACAAGTGCGAGGAGGGTTTGTAAACCTTACCAATGCGTATATGAATGTGTTTGCTCCTTTTAAAAAAGTAGTGGGCATCAGTGTAAATCACTTTGCAGACAAGAGCCTATATCCCATCCGCTTAGAGAAGTATAAAGCAGACTGCGAAACAACTGACGGGCTTGGGTTCTCCTATCTTTGTTTGTATGAAAGGCAAACCTACTATCATTTATGTGTCATAGAGAGAAACCTTGCTACCGGAGCAGAAGACCACACCAAAGCCACTGAAGTTTTGAATCTTACCTTAGTGGAGTTGATTAAGAAATTATAACTGTTCTACTGGCGGGTGAAGAATCCCATAAAAATTTTATTGCGGAAAACTTGTTTATCATCTCACTTGTTCTGTGCTTTCACCAATAACCCTGCAATTCTATAGTTCCTGCATGTTCCATCAGTTGAATGAAGCAATGTCTAAATGCAAAGTGGACTTTTTGAAGGCTAACTATTTGGTTATTCTGTGAAGGATTCATCAGATAACTAAAGGTAAATGATAGACGTATTATCCGTTTCTATTTTTTCTCTGGCTTCATCAGGTATCAGGCATTGGAGAGGTTGGCAGCCTTGTAAGTTTACTAAGTTCGGGTGACACCTATTTTTAATTGAACCTCTACGAATCAAAAAAAACTCAAGCGGGAAATTCAAAATAGTTGCGCTCCGTTTCCCAAAGTCGCACTTGCAAATCGTATTTTTTATCGAGGCGTTGGCGCAGTAAATTATAGATTACCACTACTATATTTTCGCCCGTGGGATTCAGGTTGGTAAATTCAGGACAATCTAAGTTCAAATTGCGATGGTCAAAGCGATCGTGCACTTCTTCCTGCATTATCTTTTTCAATTCATCCAGATTAATCACATAGCCGGTAATAGGATCTGTTTCCCCTACTACCCGTACATCTAAGCGATAATTGTGGCCATGATAGTTCTCATTGGCACACAAGCCAAACACTTCCCGGTTCTTTTCATCACTCCAGTCTTTGCAATACAGGCGATGCGCTGCATTAAATGTAATTTTCCGAAATACCGCTACCTTATTTGTTAGCATATCCTATAATTTGTGGAGTTTTACCGCTTCAATAAAAATCTGTGCTAAGTTGGTTTAAATAATTCATTGTCCCCCTATCGGGAGCGGAGATATGTACTGCTTTGCATACAAAACAAATAAAGGCGTTTCTTGCTATTTGCAATATTCAAAAAACAAAAGCATTTTAGAACCGAAAATGAACAGGCTCGAAGGCTGCACAGAAAAATTATACCTTGCATTCCTTCTCTATTATTAAAAAACAACTCCATTAATTATGACTTTAAAAGAAGCACAAGACTTTAAGAAATACGCAGTCAAACATCGCGGCATAAGCAGTGCGCAGGTAGAAAAGTATATGAACCAAGTACAAGGTCCAGCGGGCATCAGTAATTTAACCCGCACCGTGATAGAGGAGCGTCAAATGCCCTTCAAAGAAGTGGACGTATTTGCCCGGCTGATGATGGATCGTATTATTTTCTTAGGCACTCCCATTGACGATTACATAGCCGCCATTATTCAAGCGCAGTTGCTTTTTCTGGAAAGCAGCGACAGCCGCAGCGATGTGCAGATATACATCAACAGCCCGGGGGGAGAAGTGTACTCCGGCTTGGGAATTTATGATACCATGCAATATGTTTCGATGGATGTAGCTACCATCTGCACCGGCATGGCCGCCAGTATGGCTGCCGTGATTCTTTGTGCGGGTGCAAAAGGTAAACGCACTGCTCTGAAACACGCCCGCACTATGATTCACCAACCGCTCGGAGGGATAGGCGGTAAGGCCAGTGAAATTGCCATCTCGGTGCAAGAAATTCGGAAAATTAAAGAAGAATTGTACGAAGTAATTGCTTTCCACACGGGACAAACACCCGAAAAAATAGCGATAGACAGTGACCGTGACTACTGGATGCGCAGTAGCGAAGCCAAAGATTACGGCATGATTGACGAAGTGCTGGTACGCAACACTAAACGCGATTAAACCGTCATGGAGTAACTATTTATTTTTTTCATCGTAAAGAAAAAACGAAGGAACCAATTATGAAGAAGGAAGCAGAACCGTGTTGCTCTTTTTGCGGACGCAAAAAGCGCGAAACTCAAATACTTATTTCAGGCATTAAAGGGCACATTTGTGAGAACTGTGTCACACAGGCGCAGCAGATTATTGATGAAGAGTTGTTTCAGAAACACAAAAAGTTTCAGTTCTCTTTGCCTAATTCCGTAAAGCCAAAAGATATCAAGAAATTCCTTGACCAATATGTAATAGGTCAGGATGAGGCGAAGAAATACATCAGCGTAGCAGTGTATAATCACTACAAGCGACTGAACCAGACAAAGACCGATGAAGTAGAAATAGAAAAGAGCAATATTTTAATGGTGGGGCAAACCGGTACCGGCAAAACCTTGCTGGCTCGCTCTATCGCTAAATTTCTCAACGTGCCGTTTACCATCGTAGATGCCACAGTATTTACTGAAGCCGGATATGTAGGGGAAGATGTTGAGAGCATTCTATCACGCCTGCTGCAAGTTTGCAATTATGATGTCACAGCCGCTCAACACGGTATTATTTATATAGACGAAGTAGATAAAATTGCTCGCAAAGGCGATAACCCTTCCATTACCCGCGATGTAAGTGGTGAGGGAGTGCAACAAGCGATGTTGAAATTATTGGAAGGCACAGAAGTGCTGGTTCCCCCGCAAGGAGGCCGCAAACATCCGGAACAAAAGATGGTGAAGTTAGATACCACCAACATCCTGTTTATTTGCGGAGGAGCTTTTGAAGGTATTGACCGCATCATAGCTTCCCGCATGAATCAAAGCAAAGTAGGCTTTAAGAAGAATACGGAAAAGGACAAAGTAGATGATACCAATATGTTGCAATATATTTCTCCAACAGATCTGCGCACCTTTGGCCTTATTCCCGAACTGATTGGTCGCGTACCGGTTACCGTTCACTTAAATCCTTTAGATACCGCTACTTTGCGTTCCATTCTTACCGAGCCTAAAAACGCACTGCTAAAACAATACAAGAAGATATTTAAAGCCGATGGGATTAACCTGAAATTTGACGAAGACGCTATTGATTTTATAGTAGAAAAAGCAATGGAGTTAAAGTTGGGGGCACGTGGTCTTCGCTCTATTTGCGAGGTTATTATGAACGATGCCATGTTCGAAATGCCTTCACAAACGGAATTGAAGGAATTTCACATTACCCACGAATTTGTAGAGGAGAAATTCGAAAAGTCAAACATCAACCGGCTTAAAGTAGCGTAATCGGATAGTTCACCCGTTTTACTACAAGCCGCTCTCAAAAGGAGGCTATAGCAATTTGACTATAAGAAAATTTATAAGTGGGAGGCTACTTCACATGCCACTCTAACAAGCGGTACACGGGATTGCGCTCTACTATTCCGAGTGCACTCCCAAACTCTGCGGCTATTTCTTCTAATTCCTGCTTAAATATAAAAGCAATGGAGCCTACAAAGTGAACCGGATATTGTCGGTAATTTTCGTAACACTGCACGTGATATTTAAAAAACTCGCGAAAACCTTTCTTGACCAACTCGCTGATAAATTCCTTATCGGGACTTTCCGTTAAAACTCTTGTGTAAGTCGCCATCGTTCTATTGGCATTTGGTTGGCGATACACCATCTCAAAAATTTTTTCCTTGCTCAATTGATATTTGCCGCGCAATAACGCATCAGTGGCTGGCGGCACCAGATGATACAAGAATAAAGTCAGTAACTGTTTACCAAACCATGCTCCTCCCCCTTCATCGCCCAACACATAGCCCAAGGCAGGAACTACCTCAGTGATTTCACTCCCATCGTAAAGGCAAGAGTTAGAGCCTGTCCCGAGAATACAAGCAATGCCCGTCAC
>CAZQYO010000221.1:0-5201 GCA_964597415.1 uncultured Chitinophaga sp. | reverse complement strand
ACATTGTTCCAGGTTTTCAATCAGCAATTCTTTAGAGAAACCACTGTAATACGCTTCCACAGATAATGGAGACAAAACTCCTGAGCTGAGGCTTCCTACATATCCCAAAGAATTGCCTACCCGATCTCTACGATTCCTTTCCATCTCAAAACTCAAATCGTTGACCAACATTCCTACAGAACTTCCAACGTCCATACCTGACGCAGCGATAAACGATCCGATAAAAGTACTGCTCCATTCCGTACTGGCAGCACTTGCTTTTGATTCTATTTCGTTTACCACATCATTTAGATATTGCTTGCGATTTTGTGCGTTCGCATCTGTGGTAAAAAGATTCACGACCTCCTGTGCAGTGGAGGCAAACAACAAATAGTCTAACGAAGGAAAGCCTTTCGCCCGCAAATTGTTGACGGTATTAAAGTCATAACTGCCGCTAATGATATTGCCTTTGATCTGCGAAGTATCTGCCGGGAATGAATTGAGCGCAGTTCGTAGGTCATGCGAAGCCGAAAAGTCATAAACTTCTATGGCTTGAAAGCTTAAGTAGGAAGCATGGTAAGCTTGCTTTAGTGAATCCAGTGACAATAAAGAAGGAGATGCCGAAAAAGCATCTCCTTTTTGTTTTAAAACTAAAGCGGTTGCATTAAAATTTTGATAAGCGGGCACAATAATGTTGTTCCCTAAATTAGTCAAAAGCGATGTGCGATCGAACTGATCTTTATTTTTGGTATGGCAACCGGAAATAATAAAGAGCAGAGAAAGGGTTACAACGAAATGGTGACGCATAGTAAATATTTAAAGTTGGTCTTTTACAGAATCGAAGCCATAAATGGAACTCAACAAATCTTTTGCAGATTGTAGGTCGGCTAAACTAGTGGCATAGAAACTGGAGCCAAAATAGTTTAACAGAGTTTGTATTTGCGTATCGGTTATCTTTTTAGCCGGATTATATTTTAATGATTTAACAAGGAAATAGCCTTCAGACATGTTATGATGATAAGTAGGAGCATCGCTCACATTGGCTAAAGAAGCATTAATATAATGCACAGCAGTAGCGGCAATTCCCTTCTCTACATTTTCGCGGATAATCTGTATTTGCTCTGTCACGGTTGCGTCATCTCCATTATTAATGGCCGCTCTGCCTTTTAAAAATGCGTTCATTACGGCAGTAGCATTACCTACTAATGTATTTCTGTCATTTGCATATTTCCCTACTTGTTGCACTCCGGTTGTATTTGTAGGATAGTCAATTGGAACCCCGAAATATCCGAAAGCATTATCCCAATTCCGTTGCCGTTCGGCTGTGGCTACTTGCGAGCCAACTTTGTTTTCACTTAAACACACAGCGGTTATCTGATAATAAATAAGTGCCCCCTGTAATGCTTTCTCTACCGCCTCTTTGTATTCGCGGCCATTCTCATCTACTAAATAGCTTTTGGTGCCACCGGTCACAAATCCAGCTGTTCCATTAGCAGCTGTAGCGTTGGCTTGATTAGCGACAGCGGCATTATCAAAAATTGTTTCAATAGCAGATTGATCATCCATATAAGTTTGATCTTTTAACTGCACCCCTGAGGTATTGAGGGTATCATTGGCAAAAGGATCTCCCGAATTGGAGTACATGCTTTTCAGTAACTGGGCATTAACCGGAGTACCCGAAGTATTTCCCTTTTTTATTTCACTCACCAATGCTGTAATCATAGCTAAACGAGTAGTTGATGCACTAAAATCAGCACCGGTGAAATTGTAAGTAGTAGGAACCGGGTAGGTTGTGGTATCCTTTTTACAGGACTGAATAGAAAATGCCAGACCTATTGCCAGCATAGGTAAAATTACTTTTTTCATTTGTTGTTTGGATTTAGTCTAAATAAACAATGGCTGCAAATTTATTCGTTTACTCAGCTAATCCAAATTTATCTGGAATTAATCTAAACAAAATAGCCGCAAATTCATTTGGGATACAAGGATTATCAAGCATAAAAAAAACGAGCCATTTAAGAATAGCCCGTTCTTTCACAAGGCACTACAAAAGTTCCCTCACATTGGCACTTGTTCACTAAGCGGCTCTCTCCATATCCGGCTGCTATCATCCGCTTAATATCTACTCCCTGCGAAGCGACATACTGAACGGCCGCTTCAGCTCGTTTGCTGGAAAGGTTGGCATTATATTTAGCCGTAGCACGGCAGTCGGTATGAGAACTCAACTCTATTTCTAATGTCGGGTTGTCCTTAAGCACTTTCACCAATTTGTCTAACTCCTTGGCAGCATCAGGGCGGATGTACCATTTGTCCAAATCGTAATAGATATTCTCAATTTTGATGGCCACTCCTTTTTTCACTTTTTCTAATTCAAGTACTTGATACATCGTTAGCGGAGCCTTTTTCCCTTTGGTAGAAATGGTGGCTGTAACTGTCAGATATTTAGTATCCGGTTCTCCGGTTTCTTTTGAAGCCTCAATGCGGTAGTTAGTTTCCGGATCTAGGTTAAACATACATTTACCATCCTTATTAGTTGAGCATAGGAAGTCTTTGTTGGTGGTCAGATCGGTTACTTTTACCTTTGCTTCAGTTAGTGGATCCCTAGTTTTCTTATCCAACACCGTTACTTCCAGATTTATACCGGCTTCGGCAATCATCGGAATCTTAACTAATTCCGGCTTTTCCTTTACCGCTGTATTTACGTGAGCCGGTAAGTAGCCTTCTTTAGTTGCATCAAAACCATAGGTATGTCCGGGAATTGCCGGGAAGGAAAAATCACCATCCTTACCGGAAGGAACATTTCCCTTCTCTACTTCTTCTTCCTTCATCACAACTTTCGCCTCCTTAATAGGAAGTCCTGTGGCCGCATCATAAACAATACCATTTAGCACCACACCCTTTTTAGTGAAGCTGTAAATATCATCATCCCCCTGTCCTCCCGGGCGATTAGAGCAGAAATAGCCGTGTTTGTTATCTCTCCTTATGATATACCCGAAATCATCGGAATTCGTGTTGATAGGGTACCCTAAATTTTCAGGTTCAGTCCAAGTAGTAATCCGGTTTCCCGTTTTAACCATTGAAGTGGAGAATACATCTAAGCCACCTAACCCTAAATGACCATTCGAAGCAAAATATAGTGTTCCATCTTCGGCAATGTTAGGAAACATCTCGTCACCGGAAGTATTGATGGTTGGTCCCAAATTTACCGGAGTAGTCCAAGTGCCTCCGATTTCACGAGTACTCATATATAAATCTACTCCTCCGTAGCCCCCCGGTTTATCGCTTGCGAAATACAATGTTTTACCATCGCTCGATAAACTTGGATGACCGACAGAATATTCCTTATCATTAAACGGAACCGCTTCTACTGCTTCGTTATTCCATTTATTCTGGTCGGCCAACCATGAAATTTTATAAATCTTCAACTTCACGGTTTTGTCTGCTGACGGGAAGGCCCTTCGTCCGTTATAGTTACTTCTGTCTATGTACAATTCCTGCATTTTATCATTGTAAGAGGAAGTCCCTTCGTGATACTTACCATTTACTTTATGACCACTCAGCAGTGAAGCCGCACCCAATTGACCATTGCTATCAGTGTTGAATGCTTCATATATCTGTAGGAAACTACCTTGTGTCCAGTTGTCTTTTCTTACGACATAAGCATCGGGGAAACGATTGGAACAAAAGTGAATGCCCGTGTCTTTGTAAAAACTCACTCCAAAATCAGAATACTTGCTATTGATGTTAGTCACATTTCTCACATCATAGTATCCTCTGTCGCGACTCAACTCCTGAATCTTGTCAATTCCTTTCAGTCTTTCTATCACACTATTATCATTCGGCATCGCATCCGCATACATTTTGTAATACACTTTCGCCTCAGGATATTTCTGGTTAGCTCTGAGTGCTTCAGCATAGTATAACTTGTCTGCCACATTAGTGTTTTCATTTTTCACTAATTGGGCATAATAAATCTCCGCATTAAACCAGTCATTCATCAGCCGATAGCTATCTGCCAAGCGCTGTAATACATAAGTGTTTGACTGATCTTTAGATAAAGCCTTTTTGTAAAACTCAATGGCTTTATCAAAGTCGAATTGCTTGTAATACCAATCACCCATTTTTACCACCGGTTTCTCAGCCATTGCAAACGCAAAGAAGAGAAGGGCAGAAAAAAGCGTCAGGATTTTTTTCAGTTTCATAGCTTTATATTTTAAAGTGCCGTCTTTCAAAAAGGTTTAGAAGTATTTTACATAGCGCGGAGTAACGAATCGCTTTTTATTAAACCAGAAATCATAACCTAACATAATTTCATGCGTTCCGCTGGTAAAGTGCCGAATGGAGGAAATCTCTGCATCGTAAGCATAGCCAATCTGTAGCTGTGGTGTGGCTTTAAATTGCAAAAATGCAGCCACAGACTGACCGTAATATTTCATATCCCCACCGGTTCTGTAGGAAGCCCCTACCCAAAGGCGATCAATAAATAAGAGCGCTAAACTCGCATCAAACTGAGGGATGTTTTTAGGTAACCCTTTCTGCCATTTCATTAAGATAGTAGGACGAAATTTCACTATAGAAGCATCTTTACCAAACACATATCCGGCTGTGAATACCACATAGTCATATACCCTCGCAATATCTTTGTTATAAGATACTACATCAGTTTTCCCTTTCAAAGAAGAGGGCATCAGATGGGGTACCGAAGCTCCGACAAAATATCGCTTGCCATAAGCATATATCCCAAACCCCACATTGGGGACAAACATGTTTTCATTTACCTGAAAAGAAACATCATTCGGATCAATGATTTGCGCTCTGCTGTTATTTTGATAGAAATAGGCAAACGAAGCCTGTATGCCAAAGCACAATCTCATTTGCTTTATCTTAAGGCGATAAGCAAAGGCAGGAGTTACTTGAAACGTATTGCTCAGACCTATTTTATCGTTTGAAATGGTTAACCCCAAACCATACTGATCTCTTCGCAAAGGGGTATGCACACTGATATTGGCCGTGCGCGGAGCACCTTCCATACCCGCCCACTGGTGGCGGTAAATTCCCATCAAGCTGATGACCTCATGGCTGCCCGCGTAAGCCGGGTTAATAAATAACCCGTTGAACATATACATTGAGTACGCAGGATCCTGCTGGGCTTTTAAGCCAATAGAAGCGGCTACTGCAAATAATACGGAGAGAATTAGCTTTTTCATATCAATAGCTTTTTC
>CAZQYO010000220.1:0-5203 GCA_964597415.1 uncultured Chitinophaga sp. | reverse complement strand
CCCAGTGGAAACATTCGATGAGCACCACACTAAACGGAGCATTGGAAGAGTTGCAGCAAATTGCTCCCTGGGTATTTCTACCTGCCCCTCCCGAAAAATATAAGGCTTTACTGGAATTCAACCATATTCCCACTTTATCGGAACTCTACACCTGGCATAAATTTGTTTCAGAAAAAACTTCTGAATTAGTAACGGCTGAAAATACTGCCGAAGAGAAAGAATGGTTATCTGCATTTCAAACTCGCCAAACAGAAGCCGCAAAAGTATTGGCAGCGCGCCTTTCTGCTTTAGAAGAATTAGCGGAAGAATGCAACCATCTCTCGCAAATGGAATTGGATTTTCTCTATGATAAGACGAAAGATTTATTAACCATCGGCTATAATGTAGAGGAGCACCGATGCGACCCCAGTTATTATGATTTGCTGGCCTCCGAAGTCAGGTTGGGAATTTTTGTCGGTATTGCACAAGGCAGGCTGCCGCAAGAGAGTTGGTTTGCATTAGGGAGGTTGCTCACCAATGTGGATGGCCATCCCATTCTTCTTTCCTGGAGTGGTTCTATGTTTGAATACCTAATGCCTTTGTTGGTAATGCCTACTTACCAAAACACCTTGTTAGATCAGAGCTATAAAGAAACAGTGGGCAGGCAAATAGATTATGGCAAACAAAGGAATATTCCCTGGGGAATTTCGGAAAGTTGCTACAACATTCGCGACAATAATCAGAATTACCAGTATAAAGCGTTTGGCGTACCCGGCTTAGGCTTGAAAAGGGGTTTGGGAGAAGATTTAATCATTGCTCCTTATGCCACTATTATGGCATTAATGGTAGATGCGAAAAAAGCCTGTGACAATCTTCAGCAGATGGCTCAAAAAGGATTTGAAGGAGTATATGGGTTTTATGATGCTATAGACTATACTCCCTCGCGAGTGCCCCCCGGTCAATCGCAAGCTATTGTGCAAACTTATATGGCGCATCATCAGGGCATGAGTTTTCTTTCTCTTGCCTATGCCCTGCTCGATCAACCCATGCAAAAACTATTTGCAGCAGAACCTCAATTTCAAGCGACCCTGCTACTGCTGCAAGAGCGCATTCCTAAAGCCTCTACTTTCTACAGGCACATTACAGAAATTGCCGAAACTCAAAAGGTAAATAAAGAGCCGGAGGTGAAAATTATCAATACTCCCAACACGGCTGTGCCGGCAGTGCAATTATTGTCGAACGGGCGCTATCATGTCATGGTCACCAATTCCGGAGGCGGTTACAGCAAGTGGAAAAATTTAGCCGTTACCCGCTGGCGCGAAGATACTACCCGTGATAATTGGGGAGTATTCTGTTACATCCGTGACAATGCCAACAACACTTTTTGGTCGGTAACACATCAACCAACTTTGAAAACAGGGAAAAATTTTGAAGTCGCCTTTTCGCAAGGGCGTGCCGACTTGCACATGGTTCAAAATAATATCGTGACGCATGTCGAGATGGTGGTTTCTCCCGAAGATGATATTGAAATGCGGAGAGTGCATCTCACCAATCTTTCAGGCAAGCGCAGAACATTGGACATTACCACTTATGCCGAAGTGGTCATTGCACCTCCAGCCGATGATGAGGCACACCCGGCTTTCAGTAATCTGTTTGTTCAAACAGAGATTTTGCCGAACCATCATGCCATTCTTTGTACCAGAAGACCTAAATCATCTGAAGAGAAACCTCCTTGGATGTTTCACATGGTAAAACTGCACGAAAAGAACATTAAAAATATATCGTACGAAACAGACCGACTAAAGTTTATCGGCAGAGGAAACACCTTGACCAATCCGGCTGCCATGCAAAACGCTGGCGAACTTTCGGGCACTCAGGGACCGGTGCTTGATCCGGTGGTTTCTATTCGTGTTCCAATCTCCTTAGAGCCGGATGAAACCGTCACCTTAGATCTGGTAATCGGCATGGCTGAAACACGGGAAACCTGTCAGAATCTGGTAGATAAATATCAAGATAAACATCACAAAGACCGGGTATTTGAGTTGGCGTGGGTGCATAATCAAATTATCACCAGGCAACTCAATGCCAGTAACTCTGATGCGCAACTATACAACCGCTTGGCAGGTTCTATCTTGTTCAACAATCAGGCACTGCGGGCAGCTTCTTCCATTCTTATCAGAAATCAACGAGGGCAGTCAGGACTTTGGCCATATTCTATTTCTGGCGACTTACCCATTGTATTACTGAAAATCGAAGAGGAAACAGAAATAGAATTGGTTCGGCAACTGGTGCAAGCACATGCTTATTGGCAGTTGAAAGGCTTAATGGTAGATCTTATTATCTGGAATGAAAAACATGGGGGTTATCGCCAACTTTTGCATAACCAAATTGCTGAATTACTCAGCTCTCAACCCAATAATCAGCAAGGAAGTGTATATTTAAGATCGGGCGAACAAATGTCTGAAGAAGATCGCGTTCTCTTTCAAACAGTGGCCAGAGTGGTTATTACCGGTAGTGGCGGCTCGCTCGCTGATCATATCCTGCGGAAAAACTCTGCTAAATTGCTCATCCCGCAAATTGCTCCGGTAAATACTTATTCGCCAACTGCTGAACCAATTGCCACTCCCAAAGACCTCTTGTTTTTTAATGGCTTGGGAGGCTTCTCTCCGGATGGTAAAGAATATGTCATTCATATTCCCGATGGCGACATGACCCCTGCTCCCTGGGTCAATGTTATTGCAAATCCTAACTTCGGAACGGTTGTTTCTGAAGCCGGTCAATCTTATACATGGAGCGAAAATGCCCATGAGTTTCGACTTACCCCGTGGAATAATGACCAAGTGTCTGATGCTGCCGGAGAAATATTTTATCTGCGCGATGAAGAAACCGGCCATGTGTGGTCGCCCACTGCCTTGCCGAAAAACGGCAGGAATGGGTATATCGTGCGGCACGGTTTCGGGTACAGCATTTTCGAACATGAGGAAGATGGCATTCACTCTGAGCTGTGCGTATATGTTGATTTGGAAAGCGCTATAAAATTCTCGGTGCTGAAACTGAAAAACAATTCGGGAAAAGCGAGACACATCTCTGTTACCGGATATGCTGAAATTGTGTTAGGCGATTTAAGAACTAAGACCTCCATGTACTTAGTTACCGAATTTAATACTGAAGTGGGAGCTTTGTTTGCCAAAAACCCTTACAGTGCTGAATTCTGCGGAAGAACCGTATTTTTCGATACCGATGAAAGCTCAAAATCATACACCGGTGATCGGTCCGAGTTTATAGGGCGCAACGGCAATCTGGAAAATCCCGATGCTATGCTGCGCACCAAACTATCCGGCAAAACCGGAGTGGGCTTAGACCCTTGTTTAGCGATGCGGGTAGCGGTAGATTTATTTGACGGGCAAGAGCGCGAAATAATTTTCAAACTGGGAGCCGGAGTGAATATGGACCAAGCCCAAAAAACTATCCTTCAGTTTAAGGGAGCAAATCAAGCAAAAGACGCGCTCAACCGAGTGATAGCCTACTGGGAAAAAACCTTAGGCACCATGCAGGTAGAAACGCCCGATGCCGCGACTAACCTCTTAGCCAACGGCTGGTTACTGTATCAAACCATCTCCTGCCGGCTGTGGGGGCGCAGTGGGTTTTACCAGTCAGGCGGGGCTTTCGGTTTCAGAGACCAACTTCAAGATGTGATGGCCTTGACACACGCAGCCCCACAGTTGACGAGAGCGCAAATTATTCTTTCAGCTTCGCGCCAATTTGTCGAAGGCGATGTGCAGCACTGGTGGCACCCTCCTATGGACAGAGGTGTAAGAACCCGCTGCTCTGATGATTTTCTTTGGCTACCGTTTGCCGTGTGCCACTATGTTTCGGCTACCGGTGACACGGATATTTTACAGGAAAAAATTCCTTTTCTCAAGGGTAGAACCCTCAATCAGGGAGAGGACTCTTATTATGAACAAGCGGTTTCTTCAAGAATTGCAGAGCCGCTATATAATCACTGCGTAAAGGCCATTACGCACGGACTACAATTTGGAGCAAATGGCTTGCCGCTAATGGGCACAGGCGATTGGAATGACGGAATGGATCGGGTAGGAAAAGACGGCAAAGGGGAAAGTGTATGGCTGGCATTTTTCCTTTATGATATTTTGAACCGTTTTGCTCAAATAGCCCAACACGCTAATGATACCGCCTTTGCCGATCGCTGTACCGAAGAGGCAAAAAAGCTACAGGAGAATATAGCTAAATGCGCCTGGGATGGCGAGTGGTACCTGAGAGCTTTCTTCGATGATGGCTCACCCCTTGGGTCATCTTCTAATCCGGAATGTAATATTGATTCCATTGCACAAAGCTGGTCGGTGCTGTCCGGTGCCGGAGAGGCGGAGCACACCCAAAAAGCACTCGACAGTGCCTATTCCCATTTAGTGAAAAAGGAAGATGCGGTAATAAAATTGCTTACTCCCGCCTTCGATAAATCTGATTTAGAACCCGGGTATATCAAGGGCTACTTACCCGGTGTGAGGGAGAATGGAGGACAATATACCCATGCCGCAGTATGGCTAATCATGGCTTTTGCCAAGATGGGAAATCGTCAACGCACTTGGGAGCTATTGCAATTAATATATCCCATTAATCACGGCAAAACGGCCGATGAAATTAAAACGTACACCGTAGAGCCTTATGTTACCGCTGGCGATGTGTATGCCGAGGCTCCACACACCGGAAAGGGCGGGTGGACCTGGTACACCGGTTCCGCAGGATGGATGTACCGGCTCATCACGGAGTCTTTTCTCGGCATTATTAAAGAAGGCAATCTGCTAAAATTCAACCCATGCATACCTGCCGAGTGGGCTTCTTTCAAAGTCCACTACCGGTTCGGGAAAGCTGTTTATCACATTCAGATAACACAGACACAGGGCGATGGAGAAATGACCGTGATGCTCGACAATGTAAAACAAGAAGATAAGTGGATTCTATTAAAAGAGGAAGAAGGCGAGCATTCGGTAGCCGTAACCGTCACGTCAAAGCCCGGTTGATGCGCTTGCGGTAAAGTGCTCAATCGTCACATTCATTCAATGTCCGTAACCCCACTCTTGCCGTGGTGCTTATCAGCAAATCTTTTTCCTGCGGGGATTTATAGGATAAGGTCACAAAAAAAAATTTAAATACTTGGCGCCTTACTGCGCCCACTTGGGGCACATCACTCTCCCACGGGCGTGTG
>CAZQYO010000219.1:0-5241 GCA_964597415.1 uncultured Chitinophaga sp. | reverse complement strand
CCCGGCATTTTTTCAATAATTGATTTTAAAATATCTCCGCTTTCCATCACCTCATTTAAGTGGCTGCCGCTTAAGGTAATTTCAATAGGAGCCGTGCGAGGTATTAAACCTAAAGCCACCATAGAATAATTGATGCCGGCAAATTTTTGTTCTAACTCTCCCCGAAGTTTTCTCATAAAATCTTCAGTAGAAAGGTTTTTTAATTCTTTCTTAGGTTTTAATTGAATAGTAAATTCTGTTTTGTTGGCAGCCCCCACGCCCAAGCTTCCAATCCCGGTGCTGGGGCCTCCTATATTGCTAAATACCGAGGCTACTTCGGCTTGCTGAATAATGTAGGTTTCGATTTGTGTAGCTATTAAATTGTTTTGCTGAATAGAAGTGGATTTGTCAAATTCCAGTGCCATTTTAAATTTTCCCTGATCACCGGTAGAGATTAATTCTTTACCAATGATTCCTTGCTTCATAATTCCGAATGTCATTACAAAAAGCAGTAACACTATCACTGTAAAAATTATTTTATGACTCAATACCCATTCTAACAGGCGGCCATACCAGTCGGTAAAGTTTTTCAGTTGATGTTCAAACCACAATAAAAAACGATTGAAAAAGTTAGTGGGTTGCAAATCTTCTTTCTTCCCAATACGCGAGGCTAACCACGGGGTGAGTGTAAAGCCCACTAATAAACTGGTAAGAGTAGAGGTAATGACCACCACCGAAAATTGTTTGAGCATATCGGCAACAAATACTTGTAAGAAAAGGATGGGCAGAAACACCACTACGTCCACTAAGGTGATAGACAAGGCGGCAAACCCTATTTCCATACGCCCATCTAAGGCGGCCGTTCTCTTTTCTTTCCCGCTGTCTAAGTGCCTTTGAATGTTTTCCAACACGACCACCGCGTCATCCACCAAAATTCCTATGATTAAAGACATGGCCAGCAAGGTCATTAAGTTGAGCGTGTATCCCAACAACCACATAGCCGCAAAGGCCGTGACTAAAGAGGTGGGGATGGCGATTATGACAATGAGAGAGTTTCTGAAACTTCGCAGAAATAATAGCATGACTAACGACACTAAAATTACCGCCAGCATTAAATCAAATACTACTGAATCTACTGCGGCAATGGTATTGTCAGTGCTGTCATCGGCTATAATGAATTTGACATCAGAAGCGGCATTTTGTTGTTCAATGGATTTGAATTTTGCGCGAACCAATTTGGAGACATCCACCGCATTGGCATCTCCTTGCTTTTTCAATAAAAGCCCGATTCCGCTTTTCCCATTGTATCGGCTATAGGAGCTTCTTTCTTTAATCCCATCAATGACCTCGGCCACATCTTTTACATAAACAGGACTGCCGGACACTGGCATGGCAATCTGAACATTTTTAATATCGTCTAAGTCGGTAAACTTTCCGATTAGCCGAACGGAGTTACTTTCCTTTTCAGTTTGCACTTTACCGGCAGGCAAGTCTAACCCCGAGCGGTTGATGGCTTCGACTACTTGATATAAAGAGACTTTATATAGCTTTAGCTTTCCCTGATTTACCTTTACTTGTATTTCTCTTTCTTCCCCTCCCAGCAGGGTAATTTCGGCAACTCCTTTTATCTGCTGAATTTGTGGCAGATAATCATCTTTCATTTTCTGATAAAACTTTGTAGGCGGTAAATTACTGGTGGCACTGATAGACATAACCGGTAAGTCATTGGGCGAAACCTTACTCATCACCGGACTTAAAATGTAAGCGGGTAAATCTTTGCGGATATTATCAATGTAGCGCTGCGCATCCTGCATCGTTTTATCCAAATCTGTTCCGTATTTCAGATTGGCAATAATGACGGAAGCATTAGGTAAGGACTTTGTTACCAAATAATCTACCCCCTCTAAGTTCGATAAAGCATCTTCAATTTTTCGGGAAACAGAAGTTTCTACTTCATTGGGTTCAGCACCGGGATAAACTGTTTTAATCACCACTACAGGCTGGTTAAAGTCGGGCATTAACTCATAGTTCAAATTGATATACCCTATCACTCCTAATAATGTAAATACACTGAAAAGGACAATGATTAGAGAAGGGCGCTTGATTGAAATTTCTGTGATGTTCATTTCTGCTGAATTTATTTGGCAATTACATTCGCGCTATCGAAGAGATTGATAAAACCATTTGTGACAATTACATCACCTGCGGTTAATCCGGCTGCTACTACTGCTTTGTTTTCGATGTTTCGAGAAACGGTAATGTTGCGCAACATCGCTTTCCCGTTTTGGATGACATACACCTGATCCTTTTCATCTGTTTCAATGATGGCAGAGGAGGGAATTATTATTCCCTTTTCTTGTCCTTCGGTTTTCAAAATTATTTTGCCAAACATTCCTGATTTGATTTTTAAATCAGGAGAATTAGTTACCGCAAACTGCACAGGGAAACTACTCCCCATATTGGCTTTGCTTCCTATCATGGTGGCTTTTCCCTTTAATGGAATTTCAGGATAGGCATCAGACGTAATGAAGTAGTCTTGATGGAGCTTAAACTGACTAATTTCATTTTCAGAAACTTGGATGGTGAATTTTAATTCCGTTATATCTGTGATTTGCAGCAAAGGAACTCCGGGGGCCGCGAATGCCCCAACCTCCGTTAACTTGGCTGTTACTACTCCGTTAAAAGGTGCTTTGATGCTTGACTTACTTATTTGCTCCAGCAAAGTAGCCTTCTGAATTTTTGCTGACTTCAATCCCAATTCTGATTTTTCTAATTGAATGCCTTGTATAGCATCTGCTCGTGCTAAAATTGTATAGCGATTCACATCCGCTTCAAGCCCTTGCACCTGTGCTTCTACAGTTTGCAATTGCAGTTTTAGCAACGAATTATCTAACTGTATTAAAGTTTCTCCTTTGCGTACAACACTTCCGGCATCTACTAACACCTCATTAATTTTTCCTTGTACCTCCGCGCTAATTTTGCTTTCCTTATTGGGTTCAAAAGTCCCTGAGTAGGAAGATTGGGCGGCTACATCTTCTAATTTTATAGTGTCGGCTTGTACGTAAAGTGCTTTTTCCTTATTAAACTGATAAACTTTCTCTTGAGTGATTTTCTTATTACTGACCAAGCGAAATATCACTATGCCAATTACCGCCAGAGATAGGATAACGTATAAAGCTTTTTTCAGAAATTGATTTTTTGTGTTCATGGTATGGTCTTATTTAGCTGATAAAATGTTTCCTGTTTGCCTTTTGAGATCTAAGTCTGTTTTTAAATAGTCAATCACAGCATTCAGATAGGTTTGTTGCGCCTCGCGCAAAGCGTTGTCTGCGAGCAAAACATCCGTGAGGTTAGAGACTCCTTGTTGCTGTTGTAGAACCGTTTGTTGGTAAATAGTCTGCGCCAATTTGATTTGGTCGCTGGATGTCTTTATAGTCCTTTCCGTGACCAACCTTTGCAGCTTTGCATTTTCAACCTGCATTTTACTTTGTTCGGAAAGTAAATCAGCTTGCAACTCACCATTTTTTAGTTCAAGTTTTTTCTGATTTATTTTTCGCTGCGTAACCGTACCATTAAATAGCGGGTAGGAGAGTTGAATGCCGGCAAAACCAAAGGAGTGAAATTTTATAAAATCATTCGGCTGTTTGTCATATCCAAAACCTGTTGCGCCATACGTTCCAATGAGATGAAGTGATGGTAAAAATCTGGACCTGTTCAAAGTAGTTAACTCACTTGCCAACAAACGATTTTTCGCTTTTAGCAGACGGATATCTACGGTTGCTGAAAGGGCATATTCAGTAGCATTTTGATATACGATTGTCGAATCTACTTGTAGTTCTTCCTCAATGGGAATTCCCATAGCAAACTTCAGCGCATTTACTACTTGTTCTAATTTGTTGCGGATAGTTTCTTTTTGTGCAGTAAGCTGCGCCACCTGTAATTTTACTTTGCTCACATCCGTTCCCTTGGATAATAATTGCTCGTAGAGTAGTTGAATGTTTTGCAGAAGTCTTTCCGCATTTACCAGATTGCTATCAATAAAAGTTAATTGGTGATCCAATATCTGCGCGTTGTAATACAAATTGGATATTTCGAATTGGATTTGTTCATCTGTTTTTTGATATTGTAAGTCACTTAATTCTGAAGCTATCTTCGTGCTTTGAATGGCTCCATACATCTGAGGATTGTATAAGGGCATGGTGAATTGCAGGTTGGCGTTGATACTGTGCGGTACCCCAAATTGCGCTTCTTTGAATTGCCCCTCCGGTGCCATCGGGTTGAAGGTGGATAAAGGCATATATTGGTAAGGAAGCTCTATAAAGTATTTGTAATCGGCATTGCCTGTTAATTTGGGTATTAGATTGGCTTTGGCTTCTTTTTCTTTTTGCTTGCTGATGGCCAAAGTGTTTTTGCCGATTTGCAAATTCTTATTTCTGTGTTGCGCAGTGTCAATACATTGCTGTAATGTCCAGACTTGCGCTTGAAGTAAATTCACCCCTGCGAGAAGCAGGAATAAAATAAAGTTTCGTATGTAAGTGCTTACTAACTTCATTAGACAAATTTTTAGTTTTTATTCATTTCAACAACAAATATCCCTCTGATTTCATCTTCGGCATATCCGGTAGCTTTGTCAGTAGGATAAAGAGTATTGATTTTATTGAGGGTTGCAACAGAGATATCTATCTCGGGTTTACCATGGCATTGCAAGCACATTTGGTTAGTGATAATGGGATAATATCCCACCATTTTTCCATTTATCTCAGTGACTATAGGGGATTGTTTTACCCCCTTAGCTTTAGCTTCTTTCCATTTTTTGATGTAGGCTAATTCTGTTGCGGTAGCCGAATTAGCAGGGTTTCTGGGTTGGTCGCTCACCCGTTTAATGTTGGCCTTCAATACAAGCGACATGCTATCCGTAATTGGAATAGCTTGGGTGTTGCAAAATTCAACCGCACCTTCCGAGCCCTTCTTTCCTAAGGCGGAAACTAAGTACTTCGCTAAACTTGATTTGGTTTGCAGGGCTAATTCTTCTCCCGTTTTCAAATAATCTATTTCAGCAGTCTCCGAATTGTGGGGTTGATTTTTTCCTATGGTAGTAACTCCGATCTCCTCTTTTGAATTTTCATTCGAAGAGCTATTACAGGCAAAAAATAGGAAGCTGATCGTAAAGAGCATTATGCTAATAGTTTTCATTTTCTACTTTTTGAAATAGTGAAATACGCAAGAGCTGTGAATAGCAGGGTTACTGAAATTCTAAATATC
>CAZQYO010000218.1:2405-5254 GCA_964597415.1 uncultured Chitinophaga sp. | reverse complement strand
CCATAAAGGGCGATACGGCGACCGGTGGCCAAAAGGTCGTAACACTCGAAACGGGATATTCTTCTGCGGCAGTTATCGCGCACCACCATGCAGGTGCTAATGAGAGAGTGATGAATAGCCACTTGAATACCGGACTGCGAGCAAACTACTGCCTCCGTTTAGTTAGTAATTTCGCGAAATCGCCTTCCGCGTTTTGTTTTGCCTTTATATCCTGCATAGATTTTTAACTTCGTCAGCGTATGAATATTTTCTATTGCGCACAAGCGGTGTACAATGAATTTTGTGAGTTGGAGGAGAGTGAATCTGCTCACTTGATAAAGGTGCTACGCAAAAAGGTGGGAGAGGAGTTGTATGTGTTTGACGGCAAAGGCAATTTGTTTGATGCAAGGATTGAATCCATCGCAAAGCGAACGGCTGTCGTGCGTATGGTTCGCTTGGTTGAGAAAGAAGATGCCGATAAGCCGAAGCTGCACATTGCTGTGGCACTCCCTAAAAATACAGAGCGCTTTGAATGGTTCGCTGAAAAAGTGACGGAAATAGGAATTGCAGAAATCACCCCTTTGCTTTGCACTCATTCTGAGCGCAAAGTATTTAATCCCGAAAGAGTGAATAAGGTTTTGTTGAGTGCTTGCAAGCAGAGCAAACACTACACTTTGCCCAAGTTGAATGTGATGATGAGTTTTCAGGAGTTTGTGATGTCTGTCAATTCGGGAGTGAGAAAATACATAGCTTATTGTCAGGAGCAGGCTATTCATTTGCAAGTGGCCTATCGCGGGGGATTTGATGCCGCCATTATGATAGGTCCCGAGGGTGACTTTACGAAAGAAGAGGTGTTAACAGCTGAAAAAAACGAATACGAGATAGTGAGTTTAGGCAAAAGTCGTTTACGTTTGGAAACAGCCGGAATATATGCTGCAACAGTTTTTAATCTGGCGAATGAAAGATAGAATACCAATGACAAGGATATTGAGTTTGATGTTGGCCTATGTTTTTGCGGTTTCGTTTACCCCAGCGGATAAGCCTTTAAAGATTGCTCTGTTGAAATATAACGGAGGAGGCGACTGGTATGCCAACCCCACTTCGCTGCCTAACTTGGTTAAGTTCTGTAATCAAAATTTGGGAATGAACTTAGATCCCGACCCGCCAACCGTAGAGGTAGGCAGTCAGGACTTATTTAACTATCCCTTTGTGCACATGACGGGTCACGGCAATGTGGTGTTCAACGAGCAGGAGTTGGATAATTTGCGGGCTTATTTAGTAGGCGGAGGATTTCTTCATGCGGATGATAATTACGGGATGGATAAATTTATTCGTCCGCAATTAGAAAAAATATTTCCCGGCACCAAGCTGGTGGAAATCCCTTTTTCGCATCCCATTTTTCATCAGAAATATGATTTTCCCAATGGACTTCCTAAAATTCATGAGCACAACGGTAAGCCGCCACAGGCTTTCGGGATTTTTCATGAAGGAAGATTAGTAGTACTCTATACTTACGAAACCGACTTGGGCGATGGCTGGGAAGATCAGGATGTACACAAAGACCCGGAAGAAGTTCGTTTGAAAGCCTTGAAGATGGGTGCCAATATCATTCGCTATGTGTTTGATAATTAAACAGCGTTTTTGATCAATGCTTGGTTGATGTCTCGGATGAGTTGCGGCCCTTCATAAATAAAGCCGGTATAGAGTTGAATCAGGTCGGCACCGGCATTCAGTTTATCTAAAGCATCGTTCACGTTCATTATTCCCCCTACTCCAATCACCGGAATATCAGAGTTGGCTTTGATAAAGCGGATCACTTCTGTAGAGCGTTGAGTTAAGGGCGTTCCGCTCAGTCCTCCTGCTCCATACTCTTCTATTTCTTTTGCACTATAACTAAGTCCATTGCGGGTAATAGTAGTATTGGTGGCAATTAAGCCATGTATTTTAGTTTGCTGCACTACCTCTATCACTTCTTGAATTTGTTCATCCGTCAATTCCGGAGCTATTTTCAGTAGGATAGGTTTTGTTTTTTCTTTGGAGTGATTGATTTCTTGTAAGGCATTAAGGATGGTGTTTAATGATTCCTTCTCCTGCAACTCGCGAAGGCCGGGAGTATTGGGCGAACTCACATTCACGGCAAAGTAATCGGCATACTCAAACAAAGTTTTAAAACAAAATTCGTAATCGCTAACCGCTTCGTGATTGGGAGTAATCTTGTTTTTTCCAATGTTAGCACCCACCACCACATTGCTTTTTCTTCGCTTCAGTTTTTCTGCGGCTACTTCAGCTCCCACATTATTAAACCCCATGCGGTTAATGAGTGCCTTGTCATTGACCAAGCGGAACAGTCTGGGTTTATCGTTTCCCGGTTGAGGACGTGGTGTAATAGTGCCAATTTCTACAAATCCAAAACCCATCGCGCCAAACTCATCTATCGCTTCTCCGTTTTTATCTAAGCCCGCTGCTAACCCAATTGGATTTGGGAAATCAATGCCCCAAAAATTACGGTGCAGCGAAGGATGTTTCACTTCGCCTCCTGCAAGCACTTGGAGTAAGGAGGGAATTTTACCGGCTAATTGAAGTTGGTGAATAGTGAAATGATGGGCTTTCTCAGGGTCTAATTGAAAAAGAAAGGATTTGGCGAGCGGATAAAGGTTCATCGCTGCAAAGAAAGAAAACCGATCCGAATCCTTATCCTTTCAGCAAAGTAATCTCCGTTACTTCAGGAAGTATGCCCACCCGTCCCGGATAGCCGAGAAAGCCAAAGCCGCGATTGACATAAATAAGCTGTTTGCCCTCTCTATAAATCCCTGCCCATTGCTTATATAAATACTGCGAAGGACTCCAGCGCAGCCATTTGCTCTCTATAC
>CAZQYO010000218.1:0-2395 GCA_964597415.1 uncultured Chitinophaga sp. | reverse complement strand
CCAAACTGTGCCCCGTGGGTATGGCCACTGAGTGTTAAGTCAATGTCTTTAAAGTGGGGTAGAATTTTCAAATCCCAGGAAGATGGGTCGTGGCTCATCATTATTTTGAAAGGAATATTTTCACAGCCTTTGTAAGTTTCTTCAAACTTTCCGTACTTGGCAAAACGACCCTTCCCCCAGTTTTCTACGCCTAATATAGCTATCTGCTGACCGTCTTTTTCTAATATCCGGTTTTCGTTTAGCAACAAATCCCATCCTAAATTTTTATGAATGGCTTTGAATTTTTCAAAATTTTCCTTCTTAGCTTCAGGCGAATCCCATTCCACATAGTCGCCATAATCATGATTGCCGGTCACTGACAGCACCCCCCACTTTGCTTTCAGCTTGCCGAATATCTCCATATAAGAATCCATCTCACTGGCTACATTATTCACTAAGTCACCGGTAAAAAGAATGAGATCCGGCAGGGTGGCGTTTATTTTTTCCACCGCTTCTATAAGAGGTTCCGTCTTGGTAAAACTGCCCGAATGAATATCTGAAAGCTGAACAATTTTGAAACCGTGAAAGGCATCGGGCAGGTTAGGAAATTTTAGTGCGATTTTGTGATACTGATAATTATAGGCATTCACTACTATCCCGTATATCAGTGTGCCGGCAGGGATCGCGGCCGCCAGCAGAGCCATCCTACTCAAGAACTCACTTCGGGAAATCCCCTCAGTAGATTTGGGTGGAGAGGAAATTTTTCGGAGAAGGAAGCGAGAGAAACGAAGGAGGTCTTCCGGAAATAAAAAGAGCAACATCGTTAATTTGCTGATCAGCAGAATGAAGAAAATAGCGGCCAAAAATTCTCCGGTTGTTCTGGGTACATGCCGGTATAGAAAAGGACGGTACGAAAAGAGGATGGCGAGTAGAATTACGGTCAGCCCCCAATAGAACCATTTTGCTTTCAGGCGATATTTCACCGGCAACACGGTCTTTACCACTTGCCAGCCATAGTACTCGATGATGCCGTAAATCAGTAACGATAGTGCAATATAAAAGAAGGTGGACAACATCTATTTTGTCATTTGGTAGTTATCACGAACAAGTCAGTAAATTATTTGAAATTCGGCACGGCTTCGAAAGCATAATAGTAAAACATGAAAGGTAAATTCTTAGTTCTCCTGGTGAGTTTCTTTTTCTTCTTTAACATCTCTTTGGCTCAATCGTTAATAGAACAAAGTAAAAAATACACACGAGCCGACAGTTTACGCGGAGCTTTGCGTCCTGAGCGCACTTGCTATGATGTCACCTATTATGATTTGAAAGTAAGAATAGACACAGTGAACCGAAGCATTACCGGCAGCAACACTATTCGGTTTAATGTGGTGAATAATTTTACTACGCTACAAATTGATTTGTACGAGAACATGAAAATCATCAACATTACGATGGGGGATCAGGAACTGCAATATCGCAGAGAGTTTAATGCAGTGTTTGTGATAATGCCAAGTGAATTATTGCAGGGAGGGACAGGCTCCATTACCATCAACTATTACGGTTCCCCCATTGTGGCAAAGCGCCCACCATGGGATGGCGGCTTTACTTGGACCCACGATAACAATGGAAAACTATGGGTAGCGGTTTCCTGTGAGGGGATGGGAGCGAGCCTTTGGTGGCCCTGCAAAGATTATTTGGGCGATGAGCCGGATAGTATGCGCATCAGTTGCACCGTTCCCGAAGGGTTGAGGTGTGTCTCGAACGGACAAGAAGAGCCGGAAACGGAAAACGAAGATAATACCTCTACCTTTCACTGGTTGGTGAGCTACCCTATCAATAATTACAATACTACTTTGAACATTGGCGACTATGTGCAATTACACGATTTTTACACGGCACAAGACGGAGATACACTTTCATTAAATTATTACGTGCTTTCTTATAATATAGACAAAGCTAAAAAGCAGTTTGTTCAGGTAAAACCTATGCTTACTTGTTATGAGAAATACTTGGGGAAATACCCATTTTGGCGAGATGGTTATGCCCTCGTAGAAACTCCTTACCTCGGGATGGAGCATCAGAGTGCCATTGCGTACGGCAATCAATTTAAAACGGGTTATGCCGGCATTGATTTCTCTCGCATCGGGTTAGATTTTGACTACATCATCATTCATGAAAGTGCACATGAATGGTGGGGCAACTCAGTGAGCTGTCGCGATTTGGCCGATATGTGGATACACGAAAGTTTTGCTACATACACTGAATCAATTTATGTAGAATGTATGTACGGCACCGATATGGCGATGCGATACATTAATGCTAAAAAGCAGGGAGTGAGCAATAAATCGCCTATTGTAGGAAAATATGAAGTGAACGAAGAAGGAGATGGAGATATGTATAACAAGGGCATGTTGTT
>CAZQYO010000217.1:0-5273 GCA_964597415.1 uncultured Chitinophaga sp. | reverse complement strand
TTGTTACTCTTTTAATGTAATACCAAACAAAAGTTTTGTCAAGGGGAGAGGGAGAAAAAAGATTAGAAAGCTTTCAACTCGCGGTATAATCTGTTTATCGGCAAGCCTACTACATTAAAGTAATCTCCTTCAAATTTGCAGATTCCTACGGCTCCTATCCATTCCTGACAAGCATAAGAGCCGGCTTTATCAAAAGGTTTGAAATGATCTACATAATACTCGATCTCTTCAGCAGATAGGGGGTTAAAGTAAACCTTAGTGATTTCACTGAAACAAACTTCTTTGGCTTTCGAGAAAATACAGACTCCGGTTACCACCTCGTGCATTTTACCGCTCAACTCGGTAAGCATTTGGATGGCATGTAAGCGATCATTCGGCTTCTCATAAATGATTCCGTTCAATATCACTACAGTATCGGCTCCAATGACAATTGTGTCTTCCCCTATCTCCTCCCTGAATGCCTTTGCTTTTTTAGCAGCGAGAAATGGAGGTACCTCATACACTCCTACTTCCTTAGGATGGGTCTCCTCTACTTGTTTCGATTGCACTTCAAACTCAAAACCGGCCATCTTCATGAGGTCGTATCTGCGAGGAGATTGAGAAGCCAATATGAGGTGTTTAGAAAAATACATCCTTTTATGTATTGAACAAATAAAAAGCCGGGATAGAAAGAATTCCCAACAACATTATTCCCTTTAAAAGATAGCTGAGTAGGCGGTAATGCTTAGATTCTTTTGCCCGCAGCAACAGTGCTAAAGCAACCACAACAGGTATTTGCGCGGCAAACAGCAAATAATAAAACTGTTTCATAGCCCCCGCTATCAGGAACAGTTTCTGAAAATAAGCGACTCCGGCTATAAGAATGGCCAGCACCAGCGCAGCGGTAATTTTACCGGCCGGCATACCAAAATACACCGGCAACGTTTGGATGTTATAAGCCTCATCTCCTTCTTTATCTTCTAAATCTTTTACCAACTCGCGGCTCAAACTGGTGAGAAAGGCAAAGCCCCCATAAAAGCGAAATTGCCACAAAAGAATATCCATCACATAGTCGGCATTGTCCACATGAATGCTCTTTAGAAAGCTAAGGCTGTTCGCTTCAAACATCATGAGAAGTACAAAGATGAAAGCCGCAAGCCCGGCTATCACCACGTTTCCTACCAGTGGTATTTTTTTCAGATAGGCGGAATAGAGATAGAGCAACAACACACAGATAATATAGACGTACCCGATTTTAGGATTTCCAATTTGCCACCCTTCGTAAAACCCTAAAGCAATTCCGAGAATAGCCAACAAGCCATGCAGGTACATAGCGGTATCTAAAGAAAATGCTCCCGCAGGCAGCGGACGATTGGGTTTGTATTCCCGATCTAATTCAAAGTCGAAGTAATCGTTGATAATGTTACCGGAAGCGGCTACCAGAATAACTGACAAGACGAAGAGAATAAAGTCCTGCGTGGTAAACGGAACAATGGTAGTAAATAGCTTAGAGTGATGGGCCGGCACAATAATCAGGTAATAGAACAGCGATAAACAAAGTGCTATGATGAAAAGGTTCGCTATTCGAATCAGTCGAAAGAAGGCTATCATTAGTCGCAAAGGTGAGATTTAGAGGATAAAAAACAAAGGGGGCTAATTCTTCTTTGCCTGAACAATACTTTCAGTCAGCACCTCATAAATTTTTTGGAGGCGGGGTTGACTTTCTAACAGTCGAAGATGATGCTCAATGGTCAATCGGTCGCCTCTTACTGCGGGGCCGGTTTGCAGTTCGCCCGGAGAGCAATTTCGCAGGCTGTCCACTGCTTTAAAAATTAAGGGTTTTACAATCTCAAATGGCAAGTCATGATTGACCAAAAGTTGCTCTGATAAGGAATAGAGATGGTTGGTAAAATTATTGGCAAACACGGCAGCTACATGTATCCATTGCCTTTCCTGTTCATTTACCCGATGAATTTTTTTAGTGATAGAAGCGGCCAGTTCTTCGAGTACGGCCAGAGTTTTCTCATTATTCCCTTCTACTAATAAAGGAACATCGGTAAAATCAACTTTAGAGAGCTTGGTCATTGTTTGAAGCGGATAGAAAATGCCAAACTGAGAAGATGAAAAACTGAGCAACTCTTTCTTTTTAGTGCCGGAAGTATGAGCCACAATTTTATCCTTTACCTTGAGTTGAGAAGCCACATCCGCAATAGCGTCATCTTTCACGGCAATGAGGTACACGTCTGCCTCTTCCAGCATTTTTGTATTGGAGATAAACGAAGCACCAACGGTTCGAGCCAAATCTTCTCCGGCTTCGTTGCTGCGATTGTAAATCTGTACAATTTGGTGCCCTGCTTTGCGTAATCCCAAGGCCAATTGAGTGGCTACATTACCAGCACCAAGTAAGGTAATCTTCATACCGTAAAGTTAGAATTAGAAATCAATAATGCTATTACATGTTGCTTTCGCGATGCCTGCGCCACATGCTGATAAAAGCTCCGAGAAAAGTGATAATTCCTCCCAGCCATACCAAGTTAATATAGGGAAAGATGATCGCCTTCAGAATAATAAAATCAGCCGCCTTTTCCTTTTCGTGAATTTCAAGAGTTACTTTTTTTGTTTGCGGGTCTATGCGCCTTACATCAAAGGTAAGCCCCAGTTTGGGCACTGCTGAAGCAATAGAACTGATGCTGTTATTATCTGCCATATCAATCACAAATACCGGAGTGGTTCTAAACGAATCTCCCTCCAATGTTTGGGCATCTAATTGAATGCCTACTGCTAATTTCCCTTCTTTCTCAAAATCGGCAGGCAAAACAGGGTTGGGGTTCAGCGTTCTGAAAATAACATACGAGTTGCGAGTATAAACGGTATCGCCCATCGAAACTTCAGCCACCGTGAGGCTGTCTTTCAAATTCTCGTTATCAGGAATTGAAGATACATGCGTAAACACATCTTTAGTAAAGTAATGCTTCGTGTCGGGGTTTGCTATCAAGCCCATTTTAGGATTAATCTGCGCATTTGGCCTCAGCGTAAAAACTTCGGCTGTATCCCCATTTTTATCTTTCCGCAAATAATTAACTAAAAAATAGAAGTTAGGTTTTTCTTCCTCGCTGCCGGTATAGGTCACAAAATAATCGCCCATTTTCAGTGTAGAGTCTTTCAGCAGCAAAATATTATCCATCTTCTCATTGGCCTTAAACTCTGCGCCAAAATCAATTCCTGAATGATTGATAGAGATCACTTCCTTTTGCCCCTGTGAAATCACCACACCGACCAGAAATACGCCAAAGCCGAAGTGAGCTACGCTTCCTCCGGAAAGTTTGAACTTCCCTTTTATCACAAAAAAGAAATAGGCGATGTTGCCAAATACGGCAAACAAAGCGGCTGTCAAAAAGAGAAAATGGGAGGAAAGGAACGGGAACTTAATAAACAGCGTGGAGGATAGCTTGCTTAAATCAATGACGTGTTGCTCGGTCATGCCAATATTCATAGTCACTGAAATAACAATCGCCAACACTACTGAAAGCAGGAAAGAAAAAACAGCCCACTTAGCCGTTGCGGGTATCTTTCCGATTTTATAGGCGAGAAATTGCACCCCGGCTGTAAATACTCCGACAAGAATACCTAACCATATTTGAATGGAATTGTAATGCTGTATCACATCCTCCGGTGGAGCCAAATTAAGCCCGAACAATTTATTCCAAACCGGAATGGAAGTAGTAAACGTCATTTGCAAAGCCGAGAGCAATAAAACCAATGTGCCGATAAACATCCAAAATTCGCGACTCCACAAATCTTCCTCTTTATCTACAGAAGGGATTTGCTTTTTAATTACTCTTATCAGCAACAAGGTAAAACCAACCGTTGCAAAGAAGGCCAGATAGATGAGCAACTGCCCCGTCATTCCTAAATCGGTAAAGGCGTGCACAGAGGTTTCGCCCAATATGCCGCTGCGAGTTAAAAAGGTGGAATACAATACAAAACTGAAAGACGCAATGAGGAAAATATAAGTGCTGATAAGCGAATGTTTGGCGTACTTATAAATTAAAAGGTTATGCAGACCGGCTACCACCATCAGCCAGGGAACCAAACTCATATTCTCTACCGGATCCCAAGCCCAAAAACCTCCAAAGCTCAATGATTCATAAGCCCAGGCACCACCCATCAATATACCGGTTCCCAATGAGCCAACGGAAAATAGAGTCCAAGGCAAGGCGGGTTTTACCCATCCGGTCCAGTCTTTTCGCAGCAAACTGGCTATTGCAAAGGCAAAAGGAATAGTAACGGACGCAAAACCCAAAAACAAAACCGGTGGGTGAATGGTCATCCAGTAGTTTTGCAGCAAAGGGTTTAAGCCGTTTCCATCTTTGATCAAGGCTAAATAATTGGCGCGTTGAAACACAGGTGCATTTGCCATTTCATCGCGCAACAACACAAAGGGATTGCTGCCTATCTTATGCCCGAAAACATAAATGCCCACCACCATCGAAGCCAGAAACACTTCGGTAAGAGCAACCACCCCCATCACCGGGTTTTCGTATTTCTTCAGTGTAAAAATACCTGCGATTCCCAACACAGCAAGCCAGAACATCCACAACAGAAAACTCCCCTCCTGCCCTTCCCAAAAACTGGAAATAATATACTTAAGCGGTAATTCGGTAGAGGAATGTCGCCAGGCATAATGATATTCGAACATGTGGTTCAATATCATAATGAAAAGCAAGACAAAAACGCCAAAAATGGCCAAGCTCTGCGCTACATAACTGTAACGCCCCATTTTATTCCACGATGACTTGTTCGCCTCCTTTTGCGAAAACTCAGCCGCGAAATAGGAGATAAAAGATAGTAAAGCCGAAAAGAAGCTGAATACTATAAATAAGTGACCGAGATGTCCGAGCCAAAGCCTTTCACCCTGAAAAACTCCGGAGCCGAATCGCTCGGCAAAAAAGTTTAGAAGCATTTATATAGAGTCCTCTGTATTATATGTTGGATTTAACGGTCACATTGCTACCGTCTTCCTTCAATGTTATCTCATCATTCACATACTTTGAAGGGCATTTCATAGAGATTTCAGAGCACCGAAAAACGTCTCCATCCATCTTCCCCTTCACTACCACTTGTTCACTGCGTTCAAAATCTTGTGGCTTTCCGCCTTTATACACCACTTTTTGTTCATTTCCTTCCTTATCTACCATAATAAACGAGAAATAATTCGGATCCTTTTGCGGATCGTACTGCATCTCTTTATCTTTTACCAAATAGCCGACCACGTTCACTGAATTTCCCTTGGC
>CAZQYO010000216.1:2384-5313 GCA_964597415.1 uncultured Chitinophaga sp. | reverse complement strand
TTCAAAAATCAGATTCCCTACAATTTCGTGCTCCTGTTCCTCTACTCGCATTGGGCTTTTTACAGAGCCAAACTGTGTATGAGGAAATTGCTTTAACTCTCCTTTCTGATATTTCTCCAAGCTGCGGATGTAAGGAAACAATACCAATTCTTCCTTCTTCAAATGATGGTTCAACTCGGTAACTAATTTGACCCATAAAAAATTAATTTCTATCACCTCCGGATGGTTTTCCGCATAGGTTTTAGCCACCTTATCAGTTAGTTCACTTATCAAATTCAAATTGCTGTAAATGTAGGCATGATGGATGTTCAGAATATAGTCAATCAGAAAGGACAGAGACCATTCGTTAAAATTATATCGCTTATCTCCGATTCGATTTTTTAAGTCTTGAATTTCATTCTCTATGACTGCTATGTTCAACTGCTTTTCATCACATACCTGCAATACCTTTCTTCTTCCCCCACAGCAAAAATCTATTCCATGCTTTTTAAATATCTCAGCCGTTCTAAAATCATTGATAACAATCTCTGCTACCGTTGAATCGGCTATGTTTTCAATACTATTCATAGTACTCCGTTTGGCGCAAAGTTGAAGCGAAGCGGTAAAAATATTCGTGACTTAAGTCATAGAGATACCTAACATTGATTAGGTGAAAGCCGGATATAAGCTATGCTTTGGGATGTGCCTTCCGATGAATATCCTTCAGCTTTTCGATAGTGTTGTGAGTATATACCTGTGTGGCGGCCAAACTGGAATGACCTAATAACTCTTTCACAGCGTTAATGTCGGCACCGCGGTTCATCAGGTGAGTGGCAAAAGTATGGCGTAGTACATGCGGACTTTTTTTGTTCACGGTGGTCACGAGAGAAAGGTATTTTTTTACAGTCGTATAAACTGATGTCGGGTTCAGCTTTCCCCCTTTTGCATTTACCAACAAATAATTCTCCTGCTGCGATTCAAGTAATCTCTTCTTCTCCGCCATGTATTCCTTCACCGATATTAGTAATTCGGGATGCAGGGGAATCAGACGCTCTTTGTTGCCTTTTCCCAACACCTTGATTTGCGAATAATAGGGATCTATATCTGTTTCTCTCAGGTTAATTAGTTCGCTCCGCCTCATACCAGTGCCATACAACAACTCTATAATCAGCTTTTGTAATCGGCCTTGAAGCCCTGTGCCAAAATCAATATTCTTCAACAGATTTTCTATTCCCGTTTCTTCTACAAATACAGGAAGCCGCTTTGAAGTTTTAGGAGCTTGTACTTTTGCCAAGGGAGATTTCTGTATCGCGCCTTTGCGAAGCATATATTTATAGAAAGATTTGAGTGCCGATAATTTCCGGTTGATGGAACGGGGGCTTATTTTATCCTGCATCAGACTGACCATCCAATTGCGAATATCCAGATGATTTGCTTTCAATATATCGTCTGTAGTTCCGTTGGCTTGCAAGAAAACGTAAAACTGTGAGAGGTCATTCTTGTAACTCTCAAACGTGTTTGCCGCATAACGTTTCTCGTAGCGGATATAGTTCAGGAAAGATTCTATAACAACCGATAAATCCATGATAAGACCAAAGTAACTACGGTTGCTTTGAAATTACAGTAATGTGACCGATAAGTTATTGAACAGACGTATAACATTGTGCTAAAGGTTACACAAGTACCTACGACCCGAAAGTATGAAAAGGGAGAACATGAGAATAGATGTAACACAAAAGCCCTGCTCGGTGCGAGTAGGGCTTTATTTATCGAGAAACAGAAGATTTATCCTTCTTCTTCTCTTTTAATCACTTCGATATATGCAGCTTTGAGAACTTGATTTCTCCGCTTTACCGATCTTTTGGTGAAGGTTTGACGTTCGCGCAATTCGCGCAGAATGCCGGCCTTTTCGAATTTCTTCTTATACTTTTTCAGCGCCTTATCAATAGAATCTGCTTCTCTGGTGTCAATGATTAACATGCTTTGTTATTATTTTGGGAGGGCAAAAATAGGATTTACTCCGAAAAGTCCAAACTAAATATTCCCTTTCATGATCTCTCTGGAGATAACTAATTTCTGAATTTCGGAAGTTCCCTCGCCAATAGTGCAAAGTTTAGAGTCGCGATAAAATTTTTCTACCGGGAAATCTTTGGTATAGCCGTACCCTCCAAACACTTGAATGGCATCCGTAGAAACCTGCACAGCTACCTCTGAAGTATAGTATTTGGCAAAGGCTGATTCTTTCGTCATTTTTTTACCCTGATTCTTTAAATAAGCGGCTTGCATGGTGAGCAACTCTCCGGCTTCAATTTTAGTAGCCATATCCGCCAATTTAAATCCGATAGCCTGAAAATTGGCAATGGGCTGCCCAAACTGCTGACGCTCCTTTGCATATTTTACAGAAGCTTCGAAAGCTCCTTTGGCGATTCCAAGCCCTAAAGAGGCGATGGAAATTCTTCCTCCATCTAATATCTGCATCGCCTGTTGAAAGCCACTTCCTACTTTAGCTTCCCCTCCTACAACGTTTTCGTCCGGCACAAAACAATCTTCAAATATCACTTCGGCTGTTTCACTGGCGCGCATTCCTAATTTATTTTCCTTTTTCCCGGCTTTTAATCCTTTGGTTCCTCGTTCAATAATAAAGGCTGTCATGCCATGCGTATCGAGCAACTCTCCGGTGCGCACTATGGCTACTACCACATCGCCTGATTTGCCGTGAGTAATCCAGTTCTTATTTCCGTTCAATATCCAACCT
This sequence comes from uncultured Chitinophaga sp., assembly GCA_964597415.1. Taxonomy (GTDB): domain Bacteria; phylum Bacteroidota; class Bacteroidia; order Chitinophagales; family LD1; genus Bog-950. The sequence goes on along the minus strand of CAZQYO010000216.1, from coordinate 2,579 downwards.
CCGTCCACCTTTTTTGCGGTACATTTCATCCGCATGGCATCACTACCTGTATTAGCTTCGGTTAATGCCCAAGCACCAATCCATTCACCGGTGGCCAATTTGGGGAGGTATTTCTGTTTTTGTTCTTCCGTCCCATGATAATAAATATGCCCGGTGCAAAGTGAATTGTGTGCCGCTACACCAAGACCAATAGAG
>CAZQYO010000216.1:2014-2374 GCA_964597415.1 uncultured Chitinophaga sp. | reverse complement strand
GAGCCGCACACTTTGGAGATTTCTGAAACAACCGTGACATATTCAAAATAGCCGAAGCCGGAACCACTGTATTTTTCAGGGATATAAACCCCCATAAACCCCAGTTCGCCCATCTTGTGAAAAAGATCTACCGGAAAAATCTGCTCTTCGTCCCATTTCATCAGGTTAGGACGTATTTCTCTTTCGGCAAAATCGCGGATGGTCTGAGCTATCATTTTCTGATTTTCGCTATAATCGAAATTCATCCCCGACAGCGTATTCGTTTCCGTTACAGTACTGCTCATATTTTTCCTTTTAAGTGGTGCGAATATAGAAATTTTGCCTGCGGTAAGAAGGCGGGCAATGTAACTTATGAAAAGC
>CAZQYO010000216.1:0-1967 GCA_964597415.1 uncultured Chitinophaga sp. | reverse complement strand
ACAATGTTGGGACAGTAGGGTAGAATTTTATCGCGTCCTTTTAAAAAATCCAGTTCAGCAATAAACGAAAAGCCGGCCACCTGTCCTCTTTCTGCTTTTATCAATTCTGCTGCCGCCATCGCTGTGCCACCGGTAGCGAGAATATCATCGTGTATCATGATTTTCCAATTCGGATTTATTACGCCCGAATGGATTTCGAGGGTGGAAGAGCCATATTCCAAATCATAGGTAAAGGACTTGGTTTGTGCCGGAAGTTTACCGGCTTTGCGCACGGGAAACAAAGGGATTTGCAATTTGTTAGCAATCAACATACCGATAAAAAAGCCGCGACTTTCAATAGAGCAAACCGCATCTATTCCACCATTCTGCTCCGTGAATTTCTGAATGATGTGGTCCGCAATTTTATCACACAAGTTAGCATCGAGAAAAATCGGAGTAATATCCTTAAACTGAATACCGGGCTTTGGGAAATCGGGCACGTTGCGGATAGCAAGGTCTAACTTCCTCTGCAAGGTTCTCATCTTATCTTGGCTCATCATCATTTTCAGAAAAAGAATCGGGTTCGGGTTTGGGAGGAGTTTTCAGCACTTTAATAAAAAAATATACAGTGACTGAGGTTACGGAAACCATAGTCACTGTCATGATAACTATTGCTATTGGATTCATATTGCAGTTTGTGTTTTAGAGTGTTTCCCTTGTGCTTTATATACGAGCAGACCTATCCCCACAAATACGGCCAACAACAGAATACGCGCTCCCTTAATACATAATAACTTTTCTTTTAGGGAGGCCAGCACCTCGGGGTCGGTAGCAGCCGCAATCTGTTCATGCAAACCGGCATTGGTCATCTGCTTAATGATTGAGCTATTATCAAGTATCCAGCCATTTCCGGCAAATAAGTTAGCGAAACCTTCCGCCCAGTTATTACCGGCAGGAGTAAGTAAGGAACCTAAAAATACGAACAGCAGCAGTACGGGCGTTACATACTTAATAATGTATTTGTAAATACCGGGCACCCGTATATCTGCTCCGGCATTAATTTCTCGCCAGCCTCTATCTATTCCAAATATCCAAGAAAAGAGGATAGTTTCTACCAAAGCAAAAATGACAAGTGAAACGGTTCCTGCCCAATAGTCATACTCATCAAAAACTCCTTGACTGAAGAACAAGACGGTAGGAAGACCTAGTATTAACACGATGGTGCCAAATGACCAAGCCCCCTTTTCACGACTCCAGCCATACTCATCTTGCATAAAGCCCATCCAAGGGGTGCCCATCGCTAAAGAAGAGGTAATCCCGGCAAAGAACAACAAGCCAAACCAAAGCAAGCCCGCCAAAGAGGATAACACCGTTCCCCAATGCTCAAACAGAAAAGGCATGGTTTGAAAAGCCATTCCGAAACCGGCATTTTCTTTCACCCAATCTAAACCCAGGTAACCTGCTGCAATGGGGATAACGATGGAACTTCCGAGTACTACTTCCACAAACTCATTCATAAAACCTGCCGAGACGGCATTCAGTGCAATGTCATCTTTGGCTTTTAGATAGGAGGCATAGCACTGGATAGATCCCATGCCCACCGAAAGAGTAAAGAATATCTGTCCGGCTGCCGCTAACCACACTTTCGGATTGGTGAGTGAATCAAACTGAGGAGTCCATAAAAAATTCAAACCGTCAATGGCACTGGCGGTGGGATGCTCCGGGGAAACCCCCGAAGTGCCGAGAGTAAGTCCGCGGATGGCGAGAATTACTCCGAATAATATCAGTAAAGGCATTCCGATTTTGGCGGCCTTTTCCACGCCTTGTAAGCCGCGAGAAAGAATAAAGGTGTTCAACACTAAACACAACACAAAAAACACAATGGCTTCGTAAGGAATTCCGGTGGTTGATTTAAACACATCCACATAAGTTCCGAAAAAAGCAGCCACTTGCAATTGCGACAAGCCATTAAAAGTGCCTATAGCCGA
>CAZQYO010000215.1:0-5416 GCA_964597415.1 uncultured Chitinophaga sp. | reverse complement strand
TTTACCAATAGCCTTCCCTCCACACAAGCTGTTGAGTTGTTCGTTTATCTCTGTTTCACTGAGAAACGCCATTCCTGATTCATAGTCAATTTTTATCTGAGTGCCTTTGCACAATAAGGCGTTTTGTTTTTGAATAGCAGAAGTGAGTACTACCACAAAAAGTGTTGCCCCGGATAGCACACCGGCTATCACCAAGACTTTCTTTAATATGCGCCAAAATTTTTGCATGGCCGGTATCTGCCGTTAGTGTTGGTTCAAAAGTGAAACTAAGGCTCGAAAAGGCAACGGACATTTACACACGGAAAATGTGGAATGGTGAGCGAGTGAACAGTAGAAAAGACAGGAACGCTTTTCTACCTTTACACCTATATTACCCTTTAAGCGATACTAAGTATGACTCACTCTACTACCCTAGCGGATGAACTATTCTTCAATGAATTAAGAGAGAAGGAGTATGGTACGCTTAACGAACAGCAACAAACTTACTTAGATTTTACCGGAGGGAATTTATATGCCCGTTCGCAAGTTTTGCAACATCAGGACCTGTTGCTTCGCACTATTCTTGGGAATCCACATTCTGAAAACCCTACTTCTAAAAAATCAACTGACTTGGTAGAAAGTACCCGGTCGAAAATCTTAGCTTACTTTAATGCCTCTGATTATATCTGTGTGTTTACCCAAAATGCTTCGGCAGCACTGAAGATTATAGGGGAGAGTTATCCGTTTAACGGGAAAAGTACCTTACTTCTATTGAGCGATAACCATAATTCAGTAAACGGAATCAGAGAATATTGTAATAGTAAAAACGGTCACACGCTATATGCCCCTCTTAATTATGAGGATTTGCGAATCAATGAAGAATCGCTGAAGAGTTTAATGGAAAATGCCGCTGGAGAAAGCAACAATTTGTTTGCTTTTCCGGCACAGTCGAATGTATCGGGTGTGAAGCATGATTTAAAGTGGATTGAATATGCTCAACAAAAAGGCTTTGATGTATTATTAGATGCCGCAGCGTTTGTGCCTACTTCGCGATTGGACCTATCTGTTCACCGCCCCGACTTTGTAGCTATTTCATTTTACAAAATTTTTGGTTACCCTACCGGAGTGGGATGTTTGCTCATTAAAAAGTCCGCCTATCCTAAACTGACCAAACCCTGGTTTGCCGGGGGAACGGTGACGTTAGTGTCGGTAGTTTCACAACAGCGATTTCTATCCTCCGGCCACGAAAGATTTGAGGATGGGACACTGAACTATAATAATATTCCGGCAGTAAAGACAGGGCTTGAATACATTGAATCTATTGGAATAGAACGAATATCCGCCCGGGTAAAATCACTTCTTCAATATCTCGCTTTTGAACTAAAACAACTCCACCATGACAATGGCCACCCCATTGTGAAAATATTCGGACCCGATAATTTTGAGCATAGAGGTGGAAATCTGATTATGAATTTCTTTGACGTAAATGATAAAGTTTATCCCTTTGAGCAGATAGAGGGTTTAGCGAGTGACCGCTCTATATCTATTCGTTCAGGCTGTTTTTGCAATCCGGGAATAGATGAAATAAACAATTGTATTACGAATGAAGAGATCTCAAAATATTTTATGAGCCGCGATAAAGGCGATTATCACGATATGATTTCTTTTCTGGGTAAAATGAGAGGAGCTACCCGTGTATCGGTAGGTATTGCTACTATTCGCAGTGATTTGGATAAATTTATTGAACTGGTACACTCATTGAAAAATCGGAGCCTGTGAATTTGACAGGATGTTTCTAAGAAGATTTTAATTGATTGTAAGTGCACACTACACCAACCTTGGACAATAAAGCCTATCTTCATCCGACAGATAATTTTTTCACAAAGTAAAATAAGAAGACCATGACCATTCAGTTTAATACCGATAATCACATTACCGCCAGCGAAAAACTGACCACTCCATTGATTGCCTCTATCGAAGACGGACTGAGCCGCTTTAGCCATCAAATTACCCGCATTGAAGTCTATTTGGCAGATGAGAATGGCGATAAGAATACGAAGAATGACAAACGCTGTGTGCTGGAAGCCCGCTTGGAAGGTCGCCAACCGGTTGCGGTGACAAATTATGCAGATACGCATGAACAGGCAGTGGAAGGAGCTATTATCAAATTAAGATCATCCTTAGATAGCATAATTGGTCGCCTTAACAATCATTGATACTTCAACTATCTACCGTTACCTAAAGCAATTTCACCGCTTATGTTTAGAAAGTCATAGAGGAGAAACTGCTAAAGAGCTACCACTCTCTTTTCTATGAATTAAGCGAGGGGAGAGGGATGTTGCATAACATACTGATGATACTCTGTTCACGTTTATATTATTCCTTGAAATGTATTTTATTTTCGGGAGTGAAATCTTTTGCTTGAAGTGGTTCCCTATTATATGCTTGTGTTTGTTGCTGGGCAAGGTATCTGCACAAAATGGCCTGCAAGTAAACGTGACGGACCTTGAGGATGAGTCGCCCATTGAAGGCGCGACTGTAGTGATAGACAAAACGACTTTGGTAGCTTATACCGATTCGCAAGGTATAGCGCATCTGGAAAATATACCTAATGGAGAGCAAACCCTTCTCATTTCCTATCTCGGTTATTTCCGCAAAAAAATTAAGCTCACTTTTCCGCAGGCTCACGGCACAACTCTTACGGTTTCGCTCGAATCACAAAATGAGGAACTGGAAGAAGTACTCATTGTTTCTGCCCGCAACGAAATGAAACCGGATGAATTACCCACTCGAGTGGAAGTGGTGAGTGCCGAGGAAGTAGAGGAGCGTTCGCACGATAAACCTTCGGATTTGTCGCACGTGATTAAGGAGCAACCGGGTGTGCAAGTGCAGCGCACTTCTGCTACGGGCGGTACCATGAGCATCCGATTACAAGGATTGAAAAGTCGCTATGTGCAAATACTGAAGGATGGCTTTCCTCTTTTTGGTGGTTTTGCCAATGTGATAGGGATAACGCAAATCCCTCCCTTAGATCTGCGGCAAGTTGAAATAATTAAAGGTCCTTCATCTACCCTTTACGGAGGTGATGCGATTGCCGGAGTGATTAATCTTATATCGAAAGAGCCGAGTGAAATACCGATGTATGATATAATGGGAAATGGCGAAAGCGCCCGTGCGATAGATGCAGGATTATATGCGAGTCAAAAAATTAAATGGTTTGCCTTTACCCTGATGGGTATGTATCGCTACCAACGTGAGAAGGATTGGAATCACGATAACTTTTCAGAAACACCGCTACTTCAACGCTATTCCATTTCGCCACAATTATTTTTTGATTTAGGCAAACAAGCTAAGTTGAATATCGGTGCAGGGTACACTCATGAGAACAGACTGGGCGGTACCATTCAGTACATTCAGCATCGGGAGGACTCAGTGTACAATTACTTTGAAAAAAACCTGACGGATCACATTGCCACCAATTTCAAGTTGGAATACAATTTTGGCAATCAGGGGAAGCTGACAGTAAAAAACGCTTTTCATTATTTCTATCGAAATATGCGTATTCCCTACTATTTCTTTAGTGGCACGCAAATAGGTTCTGCTTCTGAAATCAATTATCACTTTGCAAAGAAAAAACATGACTTAGTAGCAGGACTTGATTTTCGCAGCGATAGGTTTACCGAACATGCTGACTCTTCGGCCATCCTGCGGAATTATAATTTCCTCACAGCCGGATTTTTTTTGCAATACTTATTTCGGGTGACTCATCAAACCACTCTTGAAGCGGGCTTCCGATTAGATTATAACAATAAGTATAAAGTATATCCCCTCCCTCATCTGGCCATTCGCCAAAAGTGGAACGATGTTTTCAGTACCCGGCTGAATGTAGGGATGGGGTACAAACTCCCCACTATTTTTCAGGATGAAACAGAGGAAGCGCACTTTATACATGTATGGCCTATTGCTGATAGTGTAAAACCTGAGTTAAGTATTGGAGGCACGGGAGATTTGCAGGTGAAAGTGCCCAGCATCAATGGATTCAACATCACCATTAACCAGATGTATTTTCTCACCCACCTCTTTCGCCCCTTGTTGGCGGTTACGAGCAATATTGAGAACTGCACTTCGGGCGATTGCGAGCAGCTTTATTATATCAACGGAAGAGGATACCAGCAGAGCAAAGGGATAGAAACAAGTCTGTATTTGTCCTATCGAGGGTTTAGTGCTTCGCTCGTGTATGCTCTTACCGATAATAATTTAAAGATTAATGGCGTGCGAAGTATTGCTCCGCTTACTTCTAAGCATATTATTTCCATGTTTTTTGGTTATGAAATAAAAATGTTCAGCGTGGGGATGGACTGCTACTACTACAGTCCCGTAAAGTTAACCAACGGCAGCATAGGAAAGCGGATTTGGGAAGTGGGGATTAATACACAGCTTTCTTTCAAATACATTTTGTTGTTTGCCAATCTTGAAAATATTCTCGACATCCGGCAAACTACTTATGGTCCGATAGTGCAGCCCGATCCCACATACAGCCATCCTAAGTTCAACGAAATATATGCTCCGTTAGACGGCATTCTTTTTAATGCCGGCTTTAAACTTCGATTAGCCGCTTTCAGCAAACGATATAAAGGAAATAGTGGAGTGGAGCATATCGGCAAAAAAGACAATGATTAATATGTGCCGCAGTCTATCAGAATCTGAGTGGTGGTTTTGTTAGTGGGAAAGAATCACTCTCTCTATCAAATTGCTGCCGAAAGAATACGGAAGATAGGCTAACGAAGGAATCTTTTTAGTGAGAATCAAGTTTGCTTTTTTCCCGATGGTGATACTCCCGAGTTCACTTTCTACTCCCATCGCATAAGCTCCGTTTAGGGTAGAAGCATTTATCACTTCCTCCGGACTCATTTGCATATTGAGGCAAGCGAGGCTCATTACTAAATTCATATTGCCACTGGGGGCACTGCCCGGATTATAATCGGTGGCAAGAGCTAAGGGTAGCCCTTCGTCTATTATTTTACGGGCAGGGGTATATGGGAGGCGGAGAAAAAGAGAGCAGCCCGGTAAGGCGGTGGGCATGGTATCTGAATTTTTCAAAGAGATAAGATCATTCTCTGCTATCAGTTCCAGGTGATCTACACTGAGGGCATGATGTTTTACACAGGCTTCTATCCCATCAATAATGTTGAACTGATTTACATGCACTTTAGGCCGCAAACCGTATTTAGCTCCGGCTGAGAGAATTTCTTCGGTGTCCTCCACTGTGAAATATCCTTTTTCACAGAACACATCAATAAAGTCAGCTAAACCTTCTTCTGCAATAACAGGCAACATTTTTTGAATCAGTAATTGGCGATAGCCTTTGTGGTTTTCTTTGAACTCGGCTGGGTAGGCATGAGCACCCAGAAAGGGAGCTTTAATAGGAAGTGCGGAG
>CAZQYO010000214.1:0-5423 GCA_964597415.1 uncultured Chitinophaga sp. | reverse complement strand
TGTAAATGTGAAGTATAGAGCCTTAAAACAAACAAAGGATTTTAAAACTCCCTTCACAATTACTCTATTTGCCAATGCGTCTATTACCAGTATGCGGAACTCAAAAGATCCGACTGCACTGGATTACTTTCCTAAGAACAGTTACAAAGGATTTGCCGACCGATTGTCATACACGATGCAGGCACTTGTAGCCTGTAAAATCACTTCCTGGCTTTCGCTGCAATTATCCCCCACCTTTGTATGGCGAAACAGAGTGCCCTACAACGACAAGAACGGAATGTTCTTTCTGGGCTTTTCGGGCAGAGCTAAGTTTAACCAGCGCACCGGATTTATTTTTGAATATTTTCTCCCTATCATGAAGCCGGGAGTAGGAGGCAGAGAATACTTCCCAATGGTGCGGGGGATAAAAAACGCGGCCTATTATCCTTCGGTTAATCTGGGTCTTGAGTTTGAAACCGGTGGGCACATCTTTGATGTCAATTTCACCAATTCACGAGGCATGTTAGAACAGGATTTCCTTCCATACAATACCGCCAACTGGCTGCAGGGAGCCTTCCGGCTGGGCTTTACGATTTCAAGAACTTTTCAGCTAAACAAAAGAGGCGGGAAGTACTGGAAAAAAGGGAGTGTGGAGGACGGTAAGTAATTTCCGTTCCTTTTTCGTTCTCCGAGTTTAGATGTTTGTATTTATCGGAAACAACCTCTGTTAAAGGGGAATACGTTGCGGGAAACAGAAAATAAAAAGGGTCAGCACCAAAAGCTGAGGAGTCATTTCCAAGTTCTCTATAATGATTTTATAAACCCCATTTTTTTCGAAACATTCAAAATTTCATCCTTTAACACCAAAACATTAATTATTTAAGCCTTTATAGAAATACAAGGATGCCGGCCGGAACCTTCCCCAATTAGTTAGGAACGGCAAAATACTGAACAGGAATCTTCCCCAACCGGCTGGAAATGACAAAAACAGCCTAAAATTTTTCAAAAACAGAGTATAATAGGTAGGGCAATAGGAAAGTAACAGTAAAGTCAAAGGATTTAGAGCTAAAAAAAGAGGTGTATTGTATATGATTGAGATTTGAAAAGAAAAAGCCCCAAGTAAAATTCCTTGGGGCTTTATAGGCATAAGCAGCGAATCCAACGATCCACGCCTGCTATACTTTAAGCTTGGAATCCGAATTCTGTTTTCCAATTCTATATTAACTACAGCCCATACTGTTACCGCAGTTGATGCACTTGTAGCAAGTTCCGCTGCGGATGGTGATGTTGCCACACACACTACATGGTGGAGCATCCCCCATCATTTCACCGGCTGCTTTATTAAAGGCACTCATCGAAGTACCGGAAAGACTTATTTTCCTTTCCCGTTTCACTTCTATTACTTCTTTTTTAGCTGTCGGCTTTGGTGTTTGCTTCATTTCCGGATGGTTGCTCGCACTCTTTGTTTGTGGAGTATCCTCACTGCTGTCATCGGCTATGTCAGAGGTTAAATCCTGCGTTGATTTTTCTAGCATAGATAATTCCGAAGGAGTAACGTGTACTAAATCTGTTCTGCCGAGATATTCAAAAGCCAGCAAGCGGAAAATATAATCTACTACTGAAGAGGCATTCTTGATGTTCGGGTGGTTTACCATACCGCTCGGCTCGAAACGGGTAAAGGTGAATTTGTTTACGAATTCTGATAGAGGCACTCCATACTGCAAACCTATAGAAACGGAAATGGCAAAGCAGTTCATCAAAGAGCGAAACGATGCCCCTTCTTTGTGCATATCCACAAAAATCTCTCCGAGCGTGGAATCGTCATATTCTCCGGTGCGAACAAACACGGTTTGTCCGCCAATTTTCGCTTTCTGGGTAAACCCTCTCCGTTTAGCAGGTAATTTTTTGCGCTCTACAATTTGTGACAGCTCGCGCATGAAATTAGTATCGGTAGATTCCTGCATCAATATCCGTGCGGCTTCCAGCACTTGCTCGGGAGTCAGTTTGCTGAATACATCGTCTTGTTGTTGAGGTTTAGCAGGGGCGGCCTCCGCTTTAGGAGTTTCCTTCTCTGTATCTTTCTTATTGGAAAGAGGTTGAGAGAGTTTACATCCATCTCGGTAAAGCGCGTTGGCTTTCAATCCCAGATTCCAAGAAAGAGAGTAGCAACTTTTAATGTCGTCCACCGTAGCCTCGTTGGGAAGATTAATGGTTTTTGAAATAGCTCCGCTGATAAATGGTTGAACGGAAGCCATCATACGGATATGCCCGTGCGGATGGATAAAGCGCTTGCCTTTCGTCCCGCATTTATTAGCGCAATCAAATACCGGAAGGTGTTCGTCTTTCAAATTTGGTGCCCCCTCTATGGTCATGGTGCCACATACAAATTCATTTGCCGCATCTAATTCTTCTTTACTGAATCCGAGTTCGCGCAGTAAATTAAATTTGGGATTGTTGTACTGCTCCGGTTTAAATCCGAGGTGCTGTAAACACTCTTCGCCCAGCGACCAAACATTGAAGGCAAAGGTGATGTCAAACGCAGCCGATAATTGCGCTTCTATTTTTTCGAGGTCTGCGTTAGTAAAGCCTTTTACCCGCAGGGTATCATTGTTTACAGCAGGGCAACCTTTCAGTGTGGCATTACCTTTGGCATATCTCACTATCGTGTTAATCTGCTCGGGAGAGTAACCTAAGTTTTCTAATGCCATAGGAACTGACTCATTCACAATTTTGAAATAGCCGCCACCTGAAAGTTTTTTAAACTTCACTAAAGCAAAATCCGGTTCTACTCCCGTGGTATCACAGTCCATCAGCAAACCAATAGTTCCGGTTGGAGCTATCACTGTAGCTTGTGCATTGCGGTAGCCAAATTTCTCCCCTAATTGCAAGGCTTCATCCCAAGCAGTAGTAGCGGCCTCTAACAAATAGCTTGGACAGAATTTCGGATCAATTCCCACCGGTCGTATTTCCAGTCCTTCGTAAGAATTAGCATCGGCATTATAAGCGGCCAAGCGATGGTTGCGCATAACACGAAGCATGTGTTTTTTATTTCTCTCATAGCCCGCGAATGGCCCGAGTACCGAAGCCATTTCAGCAGAAGTCTTATATGCTGTCCCCGTCATAATAGCGGTGATAGCACCACCTATGGCACGTGCTTTATCGCTGTCGTAAGGAATGCCGCTTACCATAAGCACTGAGCCGAGGTTGGCATACCCCAGCCCGAGGGTTCTGAACTCGTACGAAAGACGAGCCACATCTTCTGAAGGGAACTGAGCCATGAGTACCGAAATCTCCAGCACCATCGTCCACAAGCGGCTCATGTGTTCAAAGCCTTTCACATCAAACTCCAGTGTTTTTTCATTGAAGAATTTGCGCAGGTTAAAGGAGGCCAAATTGCAAGCCGTGTTATCTAAGAACATGTATTCACTGCATGGATTAGAAGCGCGGATAGCACCATCTTCAGGGCAGGTATGCCATTCATTAATGGTAGTGTCAAATTGCACACCGGGATCAGCACAGCGCCAAGCTGCTAAGGCAATTTTATCCCACATTTCACCGGACGGAATTGATCTCATCACTCTTTTGTCTGTCCTGGCTAACAGGTTCCAGTTCTCTCCTTTTTCCAAGGCGTGAAAGAAAGCGTTGGGAACCCGCACGGAGTTGTTGGAATTTTGTCCGCTCACTGTTCGGTATGCTTCCCCTTCATAGTGCGAGTCATAGCCGGCTGCTATCAGTGCAGCTACTTTATCCTCTTCTTTCATTTTCCATTCAATAAAATCTACTATTTCCGGATGATCTAAATCCAAACAAACCATTTTAGCAGCACGTCTGGTGGTTCCGCCCGATTTAATAGCTCCGGCAGCCGCATCACCAATTTTCAGGAAACTCATCAACCCGGACGAAGTGCCCCCACCCGAAAGTGTCTCGCCTTCTCCGCGAATGTTGCTAAAGTTGGTGCCTACTCCCGAACCGTATTTGAAGATTCGCGCTTCACGAGTCCACAAATCCATAATCCCGCCTCCATTCACTAAATCATCGTTTACAGATAATATGAAGCAGGCATGAGGCTGTGGCCTTTCATAGGCAGAAGTTGATTTCTCTAACTTGCCTGTTGCGGGGTTTACAAAGAAGTGCCCTTGGGGTTTTCCTTTAATGCCATAGGAGGTATATAATCCGGTATTGAACCACTGAGGCGAGTTAGGCGCTGCCATTTGATCCAGCAGCGAATACACTAATTCATCATGAAAAATGTCGGCATCCTTAGCAGAAGCAAAATACCCGTACTTCATTCCCCAACTTCTCCAGCAATCCGCCAAGCGGTGGGTTACTTGCTTTATAGATCTCTCTCCGCCCAATGATCCATCGGGTTGAGGAACCCCTGCCTTGCGGAAATACTTTTGAGCCAAAATATCGGTAGCCACCTGGCTCCATCCTTTGGGCACTTCCACATTGTGCATTTCAAATACTGCATCACCTGCGGGGTTGCGAATCACACTGGAACGCAGTTCGTATTCGAATAGGTCAAATGGTGATACACCTTGTTTGGTGTAGAGCCGAGTCACCTTTAGTCCTTTCTTCTCGTTCTTTCTTGCCATAATTTTATGTTTGTAGAGTTTTAAATCGCTTGTGTAGGTATTAACCGAAACCGTGAACGAATTTATTTTTCGTAAAAGGATTTTCGAGCCTCATTTATTAACACTAAATGTGCAAACGGATTTGTATCTTTTTCAAACCCTGAACAGGGGCGAATCTCTTGTGTGGAAAAAGTTTTTGCTGATTATTATGTCTTCAAAATTTGGTTTTTTCGCCTCTAAAACATGTCTGATTTTTTAGGCGCGGTATATTTTCAATGAAGGTACGGTTATTTTTTGATTAAACTTTTACTGGTCAATGATTTACGAAAAAATAGCAGAAAAATCGCAAGCAAAATTGGCGGTTTTGATAGATCCCGACCGGTTATCCGGAACTGAATTATTGAAACTCATACAACTGTCCACTACATCAAAAGTTGATTTTTTCTTTGTAGGCGGCAGTTTATTATTGGAAAGCCGATTCGAAAAAACCATTGAAATCATAAAAGCACACTCCTCTATACCTATCGTAATCTTTCCGGGCAATAGCTATCAGGTAAGTACGCAGGCCGATGCTATTCTTTTTTTGAGTTTAGTAAGTGGGCGCAATCCCGAGTACTTGATAGGGCAACAGGTGTTAGCAGCTCCATCTGTTCGCCAAGCGGGTATTGAAGTGATACCAACGGCCTATTTGCTGATAGACGGTGGCCGGATTTCCACCACTTCTTATATGACGCAAACCATTCCTATCCCCAACGATAAGCCGGATATTGCCGTAGCTACTGTGATGGCCGGTGAAATGTTAGGTATGAAGGCTGTGTATTTGGAAGCGGGAAGCGGAGCAAAAAACACTGTAAGCCCCCGCCTGATTAA
>CAZQYO010000213.1:0-5439 GCA_964597415.1 uncultured Chitinophaga sp. | reverse complement strand
TTTACATGCAAGAAGGGCTATCCGGATTTTTCAAAAAGTGCGGTAAAAAAAAATTGCTTACCTTGAAGATTTCCCATGCGTTTCAGCAAAATGATTATTGCGGTTCCTTCTCATGAAGCATCCGACCGCAAGCATTTGGGCAAGTATTTACATTCGTTTTACTTTTAAGTGCCTGTTACAGCCATGGCTCTTTTCGGATACTTGTGCAAACTTTGGCCTTACTTCGCGGCTACAGATTTGGAACCCTCTACAACCGGCACAAGCATTTGCTTGTGCCTAATTGAAAGATTAAAAAAGAAAAGGTCTTGTCCTCAAAATGCGCTACAGCACGAACGCCCGTGGGAGAGTGATGTGCCGCAAGTGGCGGCAGTAAGGCGCCATAAATTTTTAAAAAGTAATTAGAAGAGGGGGGGTGAACCTAATGGCGAATGTCACATAGCTCGTGGGTATAGTTCTGTGTTTTAACAATCAAATGGCTGTAGTGAACATTTGATGAACTTGAAAATGCCGGGCATGGCGCAGTGGGCATGGCGAGTTCTTCAATAGGTATTTTTACGGTAGGGAGGGGCGGCATAAAAAACTTAGACAGGTATTTTAGGAGTTCCATCTTCCATTTTTTTTTCAACTTCACTTTATAAACCACACTTTTATGCTACCTCCTCTCCCTGAACGCCTGCGCCCAAAAACTATTGGTGAATTTGTAGGTCAACAGCACTTATTGGGAGAAGGGAAGGTGCTTCGCCAACTGATTGAATCGGGAAATATTCCCTCGATTATTTTTTGGGGACCACCGGGGGTAGGCAAGACCTCGCTGGCTCGTTTTATTGCCGATCAGATTCATCTTCCCTTTTATCAGTTAAGCGCCATTGACAGTGGCGTGAAAGAAGTAAGGCGAGTGATTGAGGAAGCGGAAGTGAGGGGCAAGTCTATCTTGTTTATAGATGAGATTCACCGGTTTAACAAAGCACAGCAAGATGCTTTGTTAGGAGCGGTGGAGCGCGGAAGTATTATTCTGTTTGGCGCTACTACCGAAAACCCTTCGTTTGAGGTTATCTCGGCTCTTCTCTCCCGCTGCCAGGTGTATGTGCTGAAATCTTTAGAGCAGGGGGATTTGACGGAGTTGCTGCAACGCGCCTTGGCAAAGGATGAGGTGCTGGCGGCAAAAAATATAGTCATAGCCGAAAACGAAGCCCTGCTGAAATACTCCGGTGGCGATGCCCGCAAACTGCTGAATGTGCTGGAGTTGGTGAGCAGCACGGGCAGAGAGAAAACACTGACCATCAACAATGCTTTAGTGGAACAAGTGATTCAGCAAAAGATGGCGATTTACGATAAAAGCGGAGAGCAGCATTACGATATTGTGTCTGCCTTTATCAAATCTATACGCGGCTCTGACCCCAATGCGGCTTTGTATTATTTAGCCCGGATGATGGAGGGAGGCGAAGACCCGAAATTTATAGCCCGAAGGATGTTGATACTCGCCAGCGAAGACATCGGCAATGCCAATCCGAATGCGCTGTTATTAGCCACTTCGTGTTTTCAGGCAGTGACCATGATCGGGTATCCTGAATGTGATTTAATTCTTTCTCAAACCACCATTTACTTAGCTACTTCGCCCAAAAGCAACAGTGCTTATCAAGCCATCCGCGCGGCACAGGAAGTAGTGAGAAAAACGGGCGACCTTTCTGTTCCGCTGGCTATTCGCAATGCGCCCACCCAACTGCTAAAAAATCTTCAGTATGGAAAGGATTATAAATACGCGCACCGGTACGAGGGAAATTTTGTGGATTTGGAATTGCTTCCTGAAAAAATAAAGGGCACTAAATTTTATGAGCCGGGAAACAATGCCCGCGAAAATGAAATTCGCCAGTATTTGCAGAAATGCTGGAAAGAGAAATACGGCTATTGAAATTTGCACTGGCAGAAGTGCTTACCGCTATGCTACCACCTACCCACTCCATGTTTTTATATCTTAGCGCGAAACAGTTCCCCGAATGAAAAATCAGTTGGTCGCCAGCTTACTGCTGGCCGCAGGTATAATGTTTGCCATATCGCGTTTTCAATATGCACTGCCCGAAACCGAAAGCGGTTTATATGCCAATGAAGAATTTAACGAAGAGAATTCGCAGACCTACCTCAAACAGCGCAACCCATTTACCGGAGAATTGCCAAAGGATATGCGCAAGCGGGAATTGGCTTATGCCGCTACGCTACCTAAAACAAGCAACAATGCCCGCAGCACTACTTGGCAAAACAGAGGGCCTTACAACTTAGGAGGCCGCACCCGCGCCCTTGCCTTAGATGTGACCGATGAAAACATCATACTGGCCGGACAAGTAAGTGGAGGAATGTGGCGCAGTGACGATGGGGGCAATCATTTTACTACTACCACGCAGCCGCAACAATTACACTCCGTAACTTGTGTAGCGCAGGATAGGCGCAGCGGAAAAACGAATGTGTGGTATTATGGCACGGGAGAGCAATATGGCATTGTGAATGCTGCGGGCTTTTCGTCACAATTTAGCGGTGACGGCATTTTTAAATCTACCGATGGGGGGCATAGTTGGGCGCAACTGCCTTCTACGGTTTCTAACACGCCCGCCACTCTTTACCAAACCAGAGATTTTGATTTTGTATGGGAATTAGTGACCGATGTTTCTAACCCGGCAGAGGAGGAAGTGTATGCGGCTACAGTGAATGGCATTTGGAGAAGTACCAACGGAGGAAATACCTGGGCAGCGGTATTGGGTTTAGATACTTCCATTTCGCAAATTAGCCCATACACCGACTTGGCTATTACCGGCACCGGAGTATTATATGCCACCATCAGCAGCGAAACTCCGAGTAAAGGAATTTGGAGAAGTACAGATGGCATTAACTGGACAAAAATTACCCCTGCGGGTTTTCCGGCTACGTATAGAAGGATTGAAATTGGCATAGCCCCCAGCGATGAATCGCAAGTTTACTTTATTGCCGATGCCCCCTCTACCGGCAGCACTAACCATGCGCTTTGGCATTATCAATACCTTTCGGGAGATGGCACCGGAGCCGGTGGGCAATGGCAAAACAGAACTGCCAACATTCCCGATGACCACTGCTTAGGTTTTTACACTTTCGACTTTCGCAAATACAGTTCTCAAACTTCCTACGATATGTATTTCGTAGTACACCCCACCGACCCCAACTTGGTGTTTCTGGGAGGCACTAATATATATCGCTCATTTGATGGATTCAGCACACCTGCTTATGACTGGATAGGTGGCTACCAGTGCGATACGAGCAAGTACAGTAACTATGTTTATCCGAACCATCATCCCGATCAGCACCGCTTGATATTTCTTCCGTCAAATACCAACGTAGCCTTCTCTTCCAATGATGGCGGCCTGATGAAAACCAACAACATAATAGCTACTCCGGTGCAATGGGATCTGATGAACAATGGCTATAATACCGGCCAGTTTTATACCTGCGCCATTGAGCCGGGCAATAGCAACAGCGAAATGATAGTGGGAGGATTACAGGATAATGGCAGCTATTTCACCAATACGCTGGATTACAATCAGGATTGGCAGAAAGTATTTTACGGAGATGGAGCCTATAGTGCCATAGCGCATCAGCGAAGCAATTACTATCTGAGCTGGCAAACGGGCAAAGTATTTAAGTTTGACATCAGCGATAACGGAACCGTCAATAATTTTTCGCGGATAGACCCAACCGGTGGCGGCAACTATTCTTTTATCACCCCTTTTATACTCGATCCGTTGAACGATAATCTGATGTATTTGTGCGGTGGCAGAACTATTTGGAGAAACGATTCCCTGAGTGCTATACCACTCACCGGCAATGAATACAACTCTATTTCGCAAGGGTGGACAAAACTGAACAGAACCACCACCGGCATTTCCCTCTCTTCTCCCATATACTCTACACTTGACATCAGCGAAGAAAACACCAACATTCTTTATTTAGGTACAGACAGGGGGCAAGTGTATCGCCTTGACAGTTGCCGCACAAATGATACGGCTTCGCTGGTAGGATTAGTTTCTGCTCAGTTTCCTGTAGGGGCTTATGTCAGTTGTATTGAAACCGATCGGCTAAACCACAACCATGTGCTGGTGACCTTTTCTAATTACGGAGTCAGAAGTATTTTTTATTCAGAAGATGCCGGAGCTACGTGGAGCGATGTTAGCGGAAACTTAGAAGAAAACCCCGATGGAAGCGGTAACGGCCCTTCGGTAAACTGGATACATATTTACAACGATGGAACCACTCTCAAATATTATGTAGGCACCAGTGTAGGGCTATTTTCGACCGAACAACTAAATGGAGGTAACACGGTTTGGTCACAAGAGGGATCAAATACTATCGGCAATGTGGTAATCAACATGATTACCTCGCGCCCCTTTGATGGCTACATAGTGGTGGCCACCCACGGAAACGGCATCTATTCTAACAAACTATTTACCCCGTCTGCTATCGGCCATCTTAAAGCACAAGAGAACATCCGCAGTTACCCCAATCCTTTTACAGACCATGTAAAAATTACATGGGAAGGAAAGAATGAAAAGGCAATGGTTGAAATTTTTGATTTGCAGGGAAGGAATGTGGCCCGGCTTGCCGGCCAATCTCCCGTAGAATGGGATGGAAATGATACTAAAGGAAATGAATGTGCCAAAGGCGCATACCTCGTAAGAGTAAGCGCAGGAGAAAAAATAATGGTGAGTAAGTTGATGAAGTTATGAGCCTTTCACAGCAGCGGTTTCTTGACTCAGTTTTTCGATAGACTTCATGTCCTCGTCATATTTATACCCGAGTCCAAATTCCTTATATAGTTCAGCGCGCTTTTTGTAATGCTCTATCTTGGTTTCGCCAATTTCAATCACCATCGAAATGCTATTCAGTGCGTTTTGCTTATCCCCTAAAGCCATGTAGAACTCATACATTTTATAATAGTAAATCCAGTCGCGGTCTTTATAGCGGAGAGCAAATTTAAAACTGGCAATCGCCTGTTCATACTCCCCCAGTTTGGCCTCACTCATGCCGCGGTAATAATAGGCATCTGCCTGATCCTTTATCCGGAGTGTGTAATCTTGAAAACACTTTAGCGCATCGGCATAATCTTCGTAGCGGTAGTAAATCATTCCCAGACAAAAGTTTAACCGCTCAATATCATCCTTCATCATTTTCGCACTCTCAAAATCTGCTTTTGCTCCTTTGTAGTCATTATTCTCATACTTTATCAAACCTATTTGGTAATAACATTCAGCCGTTTGGCGAAGTGCATTCGATTTTAAAAAATCAGCCATCGCTCTATCTTTCTGCCCCTCGGCCTTATAGGTCATTCCTCTGTTGTAATAAAAGTAATGCCTATTGGGATCAATAGAAATAGCCAAATTGAAACTGCGGATGGCATCCTCATAAAAGCCTTGCACATACTCC
>CAZQYO010000212.1:0-5474 GCA_964597415.1 uncultured Chitinophaga sp. | reverse complement strand
CGTCAGACTTTTTGGCTTTTCCGTTACTATTTTTATAGTTTCCGTTATGTTTTTTTGTTCTTCCGTTGCTGACGGAAGGGTCAGAAAATGAGTGGGAAGGTAATTTTAAGAGGGAAAGGGTGAAAAACAGGTGGTTGGTGGGGGTAATTTGTAAGTGTTAAGAAGTGCGGGATAAGTGGCAGAAAGTATATGAGGTAAATGAATGGTTTAATGTGGGGGCGTATGAAATTTTTTCGGGTTAGGCATGGGGTATGCTCGCGGCAGTGGGGGGTGGAGCCATTGAGGGGATTGCGGATTGTGGATTGTGGAGTGCGGATTGAACCATTAAGGGCATTGAGGGGATGGAGAGAATTGTGGATTGTCAATGGCGAATGGAACCATTAAGAACATTAAGGGTATTAAGAGAATTGCGGATTGCGGATTGCGTGGCGGATGCAGAATGTTGAATATCGAATAGCGAATAGCGAATGTCGAATGGAAAATTGAGTTAATAAATTTAGAAACAAGCGCTACAGCACATACGCCCGTGGGAGAGTGATGTGCTACGGGAGGGCGCAGTAAGGCGCCAAATATTTTTAATTTTCATTCGATAGTTGTGGTGTTTTGATGGCGTGGGTGGGTGGGTGCTGCCTGGTTAAAAGTTGAACATTACCTTGGCATTGATTCTGCGCGCGGTGAGGTAGTTGGGCACGGCATATCGGGTGCCGTTAATATCGCTTACCCATAGGTAACTCACTGTGTTGGTGATGCCGAATATGTTGAATACTTCGAGGCTTACCCAAGCACTTTTAAGGCCTTGATTGAAGGCGTTGTGTTTTTTGGCCCACTTGGGGTTCCACAACTGGCCGCTGAAACCTACGTCCACCCTGCGATACGGGGGTATGCGCAAGATGTCTTTGTATTTGTCGTGGTCAGGCGGGCCAAAGGGCAGGCCGGTGCCAAACACCATGCTGAGGTGCAGTTTTATGAAAGGGAACTTGGGGATGTAATCTTGAAAGAACATGGCGAAATTGACCCTTTGGTCGGTGGGGCGGGGAATGTAGCCGGGGTAGATGGTGGCGGAGTCAACAATGCGGGGAATGTTGGCGGGTGTGTAGGAAAGTCGGTTGCCGGTGCTGTCGTAATAGGCGGTGTATTTGTCGCCAATCAAATCTTCTTGTGTGCTCATAATGCTCATGCTGATCCAACTCTCTGCGCCATCGGCCAGTTCTCCGTTTAGGCGCATGTCTATTCCGGCAGCATATCCTTTCGATTCGTTTTTTCCGAAATAGCGGATGAGTACATTGTCAAATTCATAGGGCACTAAGTCCCAAAGGTATTTGTAATAGACTTCGGTAATAAAGCTGAAGGGTCGTTTCCAAGCTTTAAATGCGTAGTTTAATCCAATGACGGTGTGCACTGATTTTTGAGAACGCAGGGAGGTGTTTACATTCCCGTTCATGTCGCGCATCTCGCGGTAAAACGGGGGTTGATAGTATGTGCCTGCGGCTGCGGTGAGCACAATATCGGCCCGGCCTTTAGGTTTGTAACTGAACTGCACCCGTGGGGTGACTACTACTTCTTTATTTACATCCCACCATTGCAGGCGCACTCCGTAGGTAAGATTAAAACGAGCGGTATCGCCAAACTTCCAGCTATCTTG
This sequence comes from uncultured Chitinophaga sp., assembly GCA_964597415.1. GTDB lineage: Bacteria > Bacteroidota > Bacteroidia > Chitinophagales > LD1 > Bog-950. The sequence continues at coordinate 3,832 of CAZQYO010000212.1, read as the reverse complement.
AATAAACGCAGCGTAGCGATTGGATTTTAAATTGAAGGAAGATTTGAGTATGCGATTTACGCCTACATTCAACTTAGTATAGGTAACGGAATCGCTGTTGCTAAAGTCGGTAGTGAAATTGTAGGGCAGGGAATAACCGGCAGAGTCGGTGCGGTCCCATTCGCTCACTTTATCGCTGATTACTTCGCGTTTGTAATCAAAGCCCCATTGCAAGTTGTGTCCTTTCTTAAACCATGAACCGCGATGGCCGGCATAGTATATATCGGAGTTGAGGGTATTGCGTGCCCAGTTTTGCAAGCCGCCCACACCGAGGCTGTATAGAATATCTCCAAAGCTGCTTTTACCTAAATCACTTTCTACCTGACTCAGGTAATATTCTCCGAGAATATCGTAGGCTTCTTTTTCGCGATTCATATAATAAGAGCCGAGGAATTTAATTTTCAGATTATTGTTAGGCAGATAAGTTAATGCCAAGCCATTCATCAGGCTCTGGTATTTATCGGCTTCTTGTCCGTCAAAATAAACGGTCAATTTTTTCACATCGGTGAGCAAACCAAAACTGGTTTCGCGATCTACGGGTTTAAATACATAGCTGTTGCGGGCGTAATTAGTAATTAACTCCAGCCCCACTTTCTCCGAAGCCTGAAAAGTGAGGTAGCTTTGCACGTCCAGAAAATTAGGACTGTATTGTCCTTTCTCTTCTAAGCTGCGGAGAATATACTGACTGAGGCGCTGGCGCACTCCTACTAAAAAAGTGAAGCGCTGTTTTTTGTCGCAGCCTTCTAAATGCCCGCCAAAGCCGAGTAAACTGCCATACACGGAGCCGCCAAATTTTTTGGGCCGTTTGTATTCCACATCTAAAACTGAACTCATCTTATCGCCATACTTAGCCTGAAAACCACCTGAATTAAATTTCACATTGCTCACCATACTGGTATTCACAAAGCTCAAGCCCTCCTGCTGTCCGCTGCGAATAAGAAAAGGGCGATACACTTCAAAGTCGTTTACATACACTAAGTTCTCGTCAAAGTTTCCTCCGCGCACACTGTAACTGGAACTCAGTTCGTTGCTTTTGCTCACCCCTAACTGATACACGAGATAGGCTTCGATCCCCTCGTTAATGGCAGGCAACTGTTGTTCCACTTTTACATCCACTGTGCCGGCTCCGTTATCTTCCTTTCGGGTTTCGTTAATCACCGCATCTTTCAGCATGTTCACCTTCTCAGTAACGATGGCGGAAATATTCAACACTTCACCTTTCTCCAACTGCACTTCTCCTTTCTGAGTCATAATATTGATGGAAGAAAATATCAGCGTAATGCTTTTACCTGCGGGCACTTTCAATTCAAAGCTGCCGTCCTTTTCGGAATAGGTATTGTATTTAGCGTTTTCCTGAACGGCAATAAAAACACCGTCATACACCCTGCCGGTAGAGTCCTTTACAACTCCCTTCACTGTTCCAAATCCTTGACTGAATGACAGAAGACCGGCAAATACAGAAACGGCAATGAGAAAACTCTTTCGAAACATCGGTGGCTAAAACGGTGATTAGATGGGTTTATTTTTCGGCTGCATTTTTTAACTGCTGAATAGTTTGCCTAGGGTCAACGGAGCCGAATACCGCATTGCCTGCCACTAACACATTCGCTCCGGCTTCGATCAGTTGCTTGGCATTATTGATACCTATGCCACCGTCCACCTCAATGAGTGCAGAGGAGCCGGAAGAATGAATCAGTTCATTGGCATCTCTAACTTTTTGTACGGAATTGGGAATAAATTTTTGTCCGCCAAAGCCGGGGTTCACGCTCATCACTAGCACTAAATCCAACAGATGAATCACTTCTTTTAAAACCGATACAGGGGTAGAAGGGTTGAGCGCCACACCTGCTTTAGCACCCGTTGCTTTGATTTGGTGAATAGCCGAATCGAGATGCGTCACCGCTTCGTGGTGGATGGTAATCACATCGGCACCGGCATCGCGGAACGCTTGAAAATATCTTTCGGGCTGCACGACCATCAGATGCACATCGCACACTTTTGCCGTGTGCTGGCGAATAGCCTTCAACACCGGAAAGCCAAAAGAAATATTAGGCACATACGAGCCGTCCATAATATCAATATGAATCCATTCGGCTTCGCTGTGATTCAGCATATCTACATCGCGTTGTAGATTTCCGAAATTGGCACTGAGTACCGAAGGCGCAACAATTACACTCATAGAGCGAATATACAGTTGACAACTAATCCTGCCTACATTCTTGTCAACTTAATCATGTCAACTGCTGTCTAATTCGGATTTACGGTTTGAGGCATGGGCTTTTTCAGTTTGTAGGTTTCGCCATGTTGTGTATAATCAAGCCCGTCCATTTCGTCTTGCACACTCACGCGCAACGGCACTATCAAAGCGGTAATTTTATAGAGGACATACGACCCACCGAAAGCATATACACTCACAATTACTAAAGCCAGCAGGTGATAAAGGAAAGTAGTGGTGTGCCCGTAATATAGACCGACATCTTTCGCAAACACACCGGTCAATATCATGCCACAGATACCCCCCACTCCGTGGCAGGGAAATACATCGAGCGTGTCATCTAACTTCGATTTGTTTTTGGTGTGTACCGCCAGATTGCTGATAACCGAAGAAATAAAACCAATGAACATAGCATGAGGCACAGTGACGTATCCCGCAGCCGGAGTAATAGCCACCAAGCCCACTACTGCCCCTATGCAGGCTCCCATTGCCGAAACTTTTTTACCTCGAAGGGCATCAAAAAATATCCATCCGAGCATAGCCGCTGCCGAAGCCACCATCGTAGTAGAAAAAGCGAGGACCGCTGTTACGTTGGCTCCTAAGGAAGACCCGGCATTAAATCCAAACCAACCGAACCACAACATGCCTGTTCCTAAAATGACATAGGGAATATTTGCCGGCTCCGCATGTTTATTATCGCCAAAGCTGGTGCGGGGTCCCAAAATCATGGCTCCGGCCAAAGCCGCATATCCGGCACTCATGTGCACTACCGAGCCGCCTGCAAAATCAAGTACCCCCCATTGGTGCAAAAAGCCATCGGGATGCCAAGTCCAATGCGCTAAAGGGGCATAAATGAATACGGAGAATAAACAAATGAAAAGCAGATAAGCATTAAACTTTACCCGCTCGGCAAAGCTGCCCGTGATTAGTGCCGGGGTGATAATGGCAAACTTCATTTGAAACAGGGCAAACAGCAATAAAGGAATGGTGGGGGCTAATCGGGAATGTGTGTTTAAGTCCACGTTGCGAAACATGAAAAAGGTAAAGGGGTTGCCAATGATTCCGTGCCAACTATCGCCAAAGCATAGACTGAATCCGACAAAAACATATAGAATGGTAATCACTCCAAGCGCAATGAAACTTTGCAGCATGGTAGAAATGATATTCTTCTTGCTCACCATTCCTCCGTAAAAAAAAGATAGACCGGGGGTCATCCACAACACCAAGCCCGATGCGGTGAGCATCCAGGCAATGTCTGCCATGTTCATTGAGGCCATAGTAGTTACCTGATTATCTGTTTGGCAACAATAGGTACCTAAGGAGCAAACCACACCAAGAATGGCAAAAGGAAGAAGGATTTTCCCGTTCATATTAGCTAAATGTAATTATGACTAATTATGAGCGAAAATACCCAAAATCTAAATTCTGCTATAAATATTTCTATACTTTTTGAGAAAATCCTTTTTCATTTAAAACTATATCATAACTGGCAAAAGTTTTCCTTGATTCGAAATCTTTTTTAGCATAATCATCTTTTTTAAATTTTGTAATCCCTATATTACAGTAATATCCTGCTTG
>CAZQYO010000211.1:0-5496 GCA_964597415.1 uncultured Chitinophaga sp. | reverse complement strand
CATTGGGATCCATGTTGTGAATCAACAAAGAAATAGTATCGGTAAAGTCACTGCTGCCGCTTAATTGGTCGGCCGGTAACAGTGTGAAGTTTTTAAGCAGCGTAGGGAAGGGATATACAAATGCAATATCCTGAATAATGGTGTCCACATTGCTTCTGTTTTTATCAAACCGCACATAATCAATATGCCAGTGATCCAGATTGCCGTACAGCGATGCTTTGTTGCGAAAACGAAATTGAAAATTGCTATGGAAATAATTGTAAGGCGGTGCAAGGTCCGGAACCTTTACCAATACCTGTTCAAACCGGTTGGGGACTGAATCTTTCACAGAATACCCGGTATGCCACCAAACTGTTCGCCAAAAACCCGCGTTATCTCTGAAATCAACAATTAAAGAATCCGCCACATCCGGGAATTCTCCCAAGCCCATTCCTTCAAAAAAGAAACTGAGATATACGGAATCCCCTTCTGATAAGCCCGATAAATTAATAGGCTTGGAAGTAAGCCTATCGGCATCGCCATAAGTCAATTGCGAACTGGCATCATAAGGAAGTCCGAATTCATTTAATCCATCTAAGGTAGCTACCCCGATAGTGGGCGGTAAAACCGGATAAGTATTATTGACGTAGGCGTAATTATCAAACCATATCGTGCCGAGTTCATTAGCCGCAAAATAAATGACCGGTGCGTAGTTGATGGTATCGGAAGGGTGAGCAGGGTCATTGACTAAGGCGGAGTCAATGCGGTTGCCCATGGTGTCAAAAGTATAAGTGTAATACTCCGGCCAATAAGTAAAAAGCTGTGGGGCTTGCGCAAAACAACCGGAGGTGGAGGGACCAAAGAAGGTAAAAGACAGAGGCGGAATGGCAGAGGAATCAATAGACTGTGAAGTAGTGTTATAGGTATAGGCCCATGCAGTATCATTCATAAATCTACCGGAGATAGTAGGTATTCCCTCCGGGCCAAGACAGGTGCCGAACACATTGTAGAAAGTGTCAGTAATATTATTCTCTATCCATTTATAACTGCGCAAACGATTGCTGGAGAAATCATCAGAAAAAGGAAGTGTAAGCGTATCGGTTGGCACAATGACATTATTGTACTCAATCAGATATTTGTGTTGGTGTTCACGAAACTGCTTGGTACGGTGATATTGTGCCGGATTAAACGAAAGTGGGCTAAGCGTTTCCTGGGCAGAGCCTATCAGATAGCCGCACATAATCGAGATAAAAAGGGCTATTTTGTTCATATCAAATTCAAAATCTCCAACAAAACGTAAAGAAAACAAAATTATTGAGTGGCTACCGTATCTACCACATCATACAATTCAGGGTGAACTTCAATACCGGCAGGCAGTTCTTTACCCAGGAAAATATCAATAGGTTCGCCTACACGGATGGAGTTGCCGCTGCCGTATTCCGGTATTTGCTTATAAACTATTGCTCCGGCAGTATCTATCACTCCATCATCTACTACCACAGCTCCTACGTTTAGCGAATATCCTTTCAATTTAAACTCCGCTTCATCGTACCGCAAGCCAATGAGATAAGGTACCGAAATACGGCTGTTACCTAAGCCATCTCCTAATACAAGTGTAACAATCGTTCCTTTCGGCACTTTAGTTTTTGGAGTTACATTTTTGCCGTTCACTGTCATACCTATCACTGCGTTTAAGTGTGGGTCGGGGCGGTAAACCGGGTCACCTATTTTAAGCCCATAACTCTCTAACTGCATCTTGGCATATTTAAAAGAACTTCGTCCCACCAAATCGGGAATTTCTGTGGTAGGGGCAGTAGTGGCATTAATGGTGAGGTAAATTGTTCGCCCTTGCTTTACTTTTGACCCCGGCTTGGGGGTTTGCTCCACCACAGCGAGTGGAGGTTTGTTCATGTCGAACACAGAGTCCATTACTTCCCAGTCTAAGTTGTTATCAGATAGCACTGTCTTTACCTGTTCCAGATTCATTCCCCGCAAATCGCGTACAGTAATACTTTCGCCATGGCGGGTATAGGTCTTTAATCCCGACTGAACAATTAAAAGGAGCACGACAATAATTCCGAGTGCAATCAGAAGATTATAAAGAAGTGCTTTGGTAAAAATCTTTTTAAACAATTAATGCAGGTTTAAAGGCGAAAATAAAAATTACTATACACTCACCGCTGCGCTTTTCTTCATCGCTTCTTCCAGCGAAATGTCAAAAAGCTTTTCTAAACTAATCCCCATAGCAGCCGCTTGCTGAGGCACTAAACTTTCTTCACTCAAGCCGGGAATAGCGTTTACTTCCAGCAGATAATATTCATGGCCCCGGATAATGTAATCAATGCGGCACATGCCTTTAAACCCGAGCTTTTGATAGATAAATACGGAGGTTTGTTGAATTTTCTTTGTAAGGTCAGCGTCAATTTCTGCGGGAGTTATTTCTTGCGCTTCGCCTTCATACTTTGCTTTGTAATCAAAGAAGGCCGACTTGCTTCTGATTTCTGTCATCGGCAAAGCGATTACTTTTCCTTCCATAGTTATTACACCACAGGTCACTTCGGTTCCTTCCAAGTATTCTTCTACCAATATTTCATCATCGTAATTGAACCCATTCTCAATGGCGGGCAGCAGATCTTCAGGGCGAGTTACCTTTGCGGCTCCATAGCTGCTTCCGTTCTTATTTGGCTTCACAAACACAGGAAGCGGAATGTCGTGTGCCGAAGTGCGCGACTCCTCTTTTTTGAGCAACACGGCACGGGCGGTTTTTATTCCTAAGGGGGCGAGATATTCTTTGGTGCGTTGTTTGTCAAATGTGAGAGCGGCTGCCAATACCCCGCAACAGTTGTAAGGAATTTTCAAGAGGTCAAAATAGCCTTGCAGTTTGCCATCCTCTGCAGGGGTGCCGTGTATGGCTACAAATACTGCATCAAAGTTCACTTTGTGATTCTCGATCGTAAAGCTGAAATCGTTTTTATCAATTTTGAGACGGGTCGGATGGTCGCGCTCTACATACCAATCGTTCCCTTGCATTACTATCTTAAATACATTGTACTTCTCCTTGTTCAAGTGCTTGCACACCACCCCGGCACTTTTGAGAGAAATGGCTACCTCACTTGCTTCCCCTCCGGTAATTACTGCTATGTTCTTTTTCATTACAGACCTTTTTGCACCCCGGTATTATTATTAATTAGGCTAAGAAATAACTTTATGTGCTATCCGATGCTTCTTTCTTTTCAACAAGCACGACTATTTTATTTTCGTGCATCCATTTTTAGACAACCGTTAATGCGGAAACATGAGTACAACACAAAAGAAGCTGGATAATTTAACGCAGTTGCGAAATCGCTTGAACGACCCGGACATATCAGCGTTACCCATTCAGCAGGCTTTTCATAAAAATCCCTGGTTTATACCCGACTTTACCCAAACTGCGCTAAATGCAATTAGAGAGGAGATGTTGGAGGAGCATCAATTGACTGAATGGTTAAAAAACTATTCACTGCTCCCCAAAGACAAAACCATCGGACTCATATTTGCCGGCAATATTCCTTTAGTGGGCTTTCATGATTTCTTGTGCTGCTACCTCAGCGGATGCAGCATGAAAATTAAGTTATCGTCAAAGGATGAGGTGCTGTTTCCTTTTTTACTGGAAATACTCAAAGAGATAGACCCGGAATTGAACGAAAAAGTAACTTTGGTAGATAGGCTAAAAGACTATGATGCCGTAATCGCTACCGGCAGTAATAATACTAACCGATATTTTGAATACTACTTTAAAGATACGCCTAAAATTCTTCGGGCTAACCGCAACTCGGTGGCGGTTCTCACCGGACAAGAAACAAAAGAGGAGTTGGAGCAATTAGCCGATGATATCTTTCTATATTTTGGTTTCGGTTGTCGCAATGTTTCAAAACTTTATGTTCCGGCAGGGTATGATCTCACAGGGCTTTTTCCGCGATTTGAAAAATATAAGTGGCTGCACGATCATTCTAAATACCAAAACAATTACGACTACAACCGCACTTTGCTACTGATGAACAAGACCCCTCATTTAGCCAATGAGTATTTGATGTTGATCGAAACCGACCAAATTCCCTCCCCTATCAGCACCTTGCACTACGAACACTGGCATGATGAACGAATACTCAAAAGCAAACTGAAGCAGCAAAAAGAAAACTTACAGTGCATCGTTTCTTCCCAACCTCAACACTGGGGAGGGCAATCAGAGGCCTGCTTTGGGCGAGCACAACATCCGGCTCTATATGATTACGCTGACGGGATAGACACTTTAGACTTTCTACTGCGCTTATAATTCCTATTTTGTATTTCAAATTCTGAAGCTGATGAGAAAAATAGTTAGCCGCCTTCTCTTCTTGTTTGTATTTGCTGCTACAGCAAGCTCCTGCAACAAAAAATGTGAGAACATGGCTCCCCTTATTTCTATTGCGCAGCCGCTTGATGGCGCGACTATTCACTTACCCGATTCGGTAAGAATAGAAGGCACGGTGAGTGATGATGTTTGGCTCAATCGGTTAGGGGTGTGGATATTGAACGAAAGTGGAGATACTGTATTTGCCGAGTCGCCCGATGTGTACGGCAGTAAAGGAACCTAGTTTGCCTTCAATTATTTTACCGGCACTACAGGTGAGTTTCGGCTACAAGTAAGGGCAGAAGACAATACTAACTCAAGCGGCTCTGCGGAAGTGGCTTTTCAAGTGACCCCGTAAAAATTAAAGACTTATATCTGCCGTTGATGAATTGTCCGCAAACTTCACCATCACATTGCCATTGTAATAATATACCCAGAAAACATCTCGAAGAGCATCCACAATAATCACTGCGGATAGGTCAGTTCGCTGCTTATCAAAATAAAACTTTGCCATCACCAATCCCGTTTGCTTTGAAACCGACAAAGGTTGTGAGAACTTTGTTTTGGAAGAAAGCACCGAAAAACTATCCTTCATTAATTGCGCCAGTCTTTGCTTAATTACCGGATGAGTAAGAAAGCCGACTTCTTCAGGAGTTTTCTGATTATCATCTAACAAGAAAGCAAGCGCACCGGGGTTTGCAGTAGTCTCCTCTTCTGTTACTTGTACCGGTTTTTTCTGTTTGCTTTCATTGCAGCCGTACCAGACGGTAACCGCAAGAAATAAAAAGAGTAGGCTGCTTTTCATAGGGAAAATTTATAGTGGTAAATGAAAAAATTATTCCATCGCACCATCTTTGAGGTGTATTTCGCGGTCGGCCATGTTAGCCAGTTCTTGGTTGTGTGTAACAATAATAAACGTCTGATTCAATCGGTCGCGCAACTCGAAAAACAGTTTGTGAAGTTCGCGGGCATTATTTGTATCTAAGTTACCGGAAGGCTCATCGGCCATTACAATAGCCGGATTGTTCATTAAGGCACGTGCCACGGCCACCCGTTGTTGTTCTCCGCCCGAAAGTTCACCGGGTTTGTGATGCAAACGACTGTCTAATTTCAACATGTTCAAAAGTTCCTTGGCGCGACTTTCTGCC
>CAZQYO010000210.1:0-5506 GCA_964597415.1 uncultured Chitinophaga sp. | reverse complement strand
CACTATGTTGGTCACATCGGATTCTACAAATGAAGTGACATGAGCCGAAGTGTGTTTGCTCTTCACCATATTATCGGCAATCAACCTGCGCATCCGATCCATTTCTACAATCTCTACATTGCCGCTGTACGTTTTTGCAACAGGGGTGCTTACTTTGTTTTCCTGAGTTTCGGCCTTTACCTCGGTGTGCTTGTCTGTGGGTACTTGTGGAGAAACTCTATTCTCCACAAAAGCTAATATATCTTTCTTTGTTACCCGGCCACCGGCACCCGTTCCGGGTAGCGATTCTAGTTCGCCCATCCCAATCCCCTCTTGGCGGGCAATGTTTAAGACCAAGGGAGAATAAAAACGGTCAGAAGAAATAGTGGAGGATGCTTGGTCGGCAACCGATTTTATCACCTTTGAACCTGTGGCGACAGTTTGCATTGCAGCTTGCGCTATCTTCTCTGGTTTCCCGCTTCCGGTTTCCTTTTTGTCGGTTTCACTTGCCGGGCTTTCTCCGGTACTCGTGCCCTCCGTTTCTAATACGGCTACTACTTCTCCCACAGGCACCACGTCTCCCTCTTTATATTTGAGCAACCGTAGCACCCCTGCTACTGGCGAAGGCACTTCCGAATCCACTTTATCTGTAGCAATTTCCAACACAGCTTCGTCCACGCTGATCGAGTCGCCTTCTTTTTTCAGCCATTTCAGAATGGTGGCTTCTATTATACTTTCTCCCATTTTGGGCATTATCAGATCATACTTCGCCATTCTCTATTATTTAATCGCGGTAAAAATAAAGGGATTGGGGAGAAATGGAAAAGAACGGAACATGGAAGAGAAGTAGTGGTGAGTAAAGTGAGTCATCAGGTATTCGAAATATTGATTCCCCTCGGTATTTTACTGCCCCTATTTTTCTTGCCAATACTTGAGCGTTTGGTTTGCTCTTCACTTCAACTTGAGAACAAGTAGAGGAACTACAGAAAGACTTGACGGAAAGAAGGAGGTGGAGAAATGGACGGTGTGCGAAGGTGCGAAGCGGGCATAAGTTATAGCCGATGGATGCCTCTAAGGCTTAAAATTATTCAAAAACTACAGAAAGCAACTTTTTAACTAAAAATCAGTTCTGTCGTTAACCGGGTGAAAATGGCAAGTGGATTTTGCAGTAATGCTCCGCTACTTGCGTTTGTGCAAATTAGCCTTAGTAGAATTAATCGGACCATCCAAAGCCAACTTTATAAAATTGAATTCAATAACCGCAATACTTATTTTGAGTTTATCGTCTTGCACCGCCAATTTCTCATTCAGAAAATAAATCGCGAACAAGCCGTCCGGGAAGACGACCTATTTAAAGATCGTACGATGTATTCTTTGTGTGACATTCTTAGCGGCATGGCGAGAAACTACAGATGTTAGAAGCAGGAGCGCATCATTTTTTCAAAATCTCTTCCGGCTCTGAGCAGCCTACTTTACCTTCTTAGGGCCTTTGCCCACGTTGTCGTTAATCATTTTGCCTTTCTCACAGTGAGGTTTCAATTCTTCATCAATAAATGCTTGCGCCTTTTTGCTGATGCTCTTTGGATACATCAGGTGAATATTAGGTCCTGCATCTAAGCTAAAGTAGATGGGAAGTTTACTCTCCTCGCGGTAGTGTCTGATTTTTTCGATGATCGCAAGTGTAGCCGGTGACATAAGTATAAAAGAAGGAGTAGAGCACATCATCAGGGCATGAAGGGTCATGGCTTCTTCTTCTACTATGGTTCCAAATTTTTCTAAGTCACCATTTTTCAGGGCATCAATCACTTCCTTTAAATTTCTTTCGGCCTGTGCGTAACGAGTTTTGGCAAAGGGATTGGATTTCATCAAAGAATGACCTACGCGGCTCGAAACTTTCTTTTCGGCACTGCTGGCAATTAGAATGGTGTTTTGATAAGTATGAAATGTTTTGTGCAGGTTGCGAGCAAAGGGGATAGCATATTCATCACTTGAGCCTTTCACTGTTTTTGTTTTCCCCCATTCGGAAATGAGAGGGTACACCGATCGCGAAGCACTGCCTGAACCGAGTCTTGCATAGTACGAAGCTTTTTGCAGAAACTTTTCAGGGTTCCATTTTTTTTGACTCAACTCCTGCTTCAAATCACAAAGACAAATGGCTAATGCACTCATAGCCGAAGCCGAAGAGGCAATGCCCGAAGAATGAGGGAATGAATTAGTGGAGTGAATGAGCAAGCCGTATTGATTTAAAAAGGGAAAGTCCTTCTTTATACTCTCGAAGAACTTGAGCATTTTTAATTGAAAGGCCATGTTGGCTTTGCCATCGAAATAAAAACGCAGTTCAATTTCTCTGCTCATCCCTTCTTTTTCTACCAATGCCACGCTTGTTTCAGAGTAGCAGTTTTCTAAAGTGAAACTGATAGATGGGTTGGCGGGAACTTGCACTCCGCTTTTCTTTCCCCAATATTTTACTAAGGCAATGTTACTGGGGCTTCTCCAAGTTACTTTCTTAATTTCCTTCATAGTGTATCATTTTCAAACGATGCTCGAAGCTATCTAAATTTCAGGAAAGGAGGTGAACTAATCAATCAATCCGATGATACGTGCAATGTTCCAGATGCTCATAAACAGCGGCCCCCATTTGTTTTTGAGTGCTTGTTGTTCTTCCCGGTTCCAAAAGTGCAGTTCATGTACCGGATATAAATAGCCGTAAGAATAAGCAGTGTGGGAATGATGTCGCAGGGCAATTTCCGATACCGGATAGCGATACGCCTTTTCGCGGTGGTTGACTATTTGCTGTGCAGCTTCGCGAGTGTAAACGGCTTGTTTCATCCATGAACTACAACTTTCGCAATCTCTTTTTTGCAAAATGCTTCTGCGTTTGGCAATCAAATAATTTAAAGTGCAATAGCGGTGCATGGTTCGTGCTTTATCCATGGCAAAACCGTCATTAAATTCTTTGGTTAGAATGCTGCCATAAGAGGTATTTTGCGAACGGGTTTTGTCTAACGAATCAAAACGCAGATAGAGGTCAGCCAACATTTGCGCCTCTTGTTGCACCGTATCCAAATCTTTTTCATTCGCTTTTCTACGCAGCCATTTGTAAGTCCATTCCGGTCGGGGATGCAGCGGCAGATTGAATTTGCCCGGCATTTCATCGGTGACGGTTTGTGCATCGAGAAACCGAATGAGGTTTTTGCCCTTTACCCAGGTATCGTGAAGCTGTAATTGATTCTGAAAATAATTTTGGTAGAGCGTATCGGGAATTACTTTGCGCACATATTGCAAAGGGTCGGGAATTACTTCTTGTTTTCGTATTGTGGTTTTCCAGCACCAGTTAGCAATGCTCCAGTCAAAGAGCCAATATCCCCATTCCCAACCGGAACTGAAGGTGATATGCCCTTTTACATTCAGCGTATCACAGAAAAGAATATCGCCTAATCGGGCACTGAGATAGGAGGGAAGAAAAAGCGGAACGGAATTGTCGAAGGTAATCCAGTAAGCCGACTCGGGATAATACCAAGTTTCCCGCTCCTTCATGTATTGGCGCAATAGCCGCTGCATGTGCAACAGATTTTCGTTGCCATATACCGGAGCAAAGGTGTCGAACAAAGTATAGAACATCACGGTGTGCACTAAGATGGTTCGTTCGCGATCCAATGCCGCCTGTGCTGAATCAAAATGAGCACCTTTCTGCACTTTATGAGAAATCATTTTCTCTTCCTTCACCACGTGCTCTCGGCCCATTAGTTTCACGTTCTTCTTTTTCAGTTCCTGCAGCAGGTATAATTGCAGTTCCTGTTTTTTCTTTTTGTTTCCTTTTGAAAATTCGGTAGTTGAAAACTCCACATTCCAAGCATCCCAGGGCACTTGGCAAAGCAGTTCTACATTGCGGTGTATCTGTGCTTTTTGGGTTCGGAATGATTTAAAAGGAAAGCGATATAACTGAAATGTTTTCTGCTGAATCATGTGCAGGGACAAGTCCACCCCGGCCATCACTCCGCGTTGGTGGGCATAGTCCACCCATTTTTTTGCATAGGCCGTCCAGTGTTTCCGGTTAATGCTTTCCAATAAATTGAACTCGAAATAATTTTGGCGATTGCGGGCTAACCAGTCAATATACTCTTCAATGCGTTGTTCGCCATCAGGATAGTTCTCATCCATAAAAGCTTCCGTGAGTTCAATCGGATGCTCGGTGTGTAAGTGAAAGCCCATAACCTCGTATCGCGGGGTGCAATGATATTCAAATCCATCGGTCAGCGGCCAGGTACTCAAGTCCGGTACTTTCATTTCGCGGGGATGATAAAAACTGAAGTTTAAAATTTCCTGTAGTAGTCCGTATAGTGCCGCAGAAACCCCGTACTGATTAGCGGTAGTTAGCACGAGGTGATAAGCATTGTTTTTGGTTCCTCCTCGCCAAGTATATTCACGCTGGGCATACACCGAAGTATCGTGATCGGTATAAACAAGTCTTGCAGGAGTAATTTGAGGAAGTTCTATCACCACATCTGCCGGCAAAGTAGAATTGAGATATATCGAATCTCGCGTGGATGAAGACAGTAATTTTCTAAAATCTTGTAAGGCAGTTTGCACGGTAACATTCTGTAAACTTTGTTCAGGAATTTGAATGTTGATGGTAAAAGCCGAAACGGGAAATTGCCAAGCGAGTAAACTGAAAACTAAGAGAGATTTGCGGAAGTTCAAAGTAGCTTATTGTAGAACCATTTCGTTCCATTGAAAAATAACATCTATCCCCTTCTGTTGTAAATATTCAGACAGTTCCTCCCGACTTCTGGAGTTAGTCAACATGACGAAATCACCTCCCCAGGCTCCGAGTGATTTTACACTGCCCCAATAATCGGCAAACAGTCTATCCTTTACTTTTATCATTCGCAATGCGGCCCCTACTATGGTTTCGTGTTCGTTCATTAGTTCTTCAAATTCATTTATCGAAGAGCATTTGATCACTTCCATAGTAATGCGTGACAGCTCGTTAGCATCATGCGTTTTATCCGTAGTTTTTTCGCGGTAGTATTTAATCCCTTCCGAAGAGAGTTGCTTTTTACCCAAATAGGCAAAGAATAATTTATCGCTGAAAGAAGGCTTCCAGTGAATAGCTAAAGTTTCGGGTCGGTCCCCGTGAAGTTGGTACAACACCGGGGAATGATGCTTGGCACAAGCTAAGTCATAGCCGGAGCCGCCAATGGTTTGTTGGAGTAATGGATAGCTGTCCACCTGTGCCCATGCCGCTATGTTTTGCAGTAATGTAGAACTGGAGCCAAGTCCCCATTCGTTCGGAAATTCAAGTTTAGTTTCTACTGCGCAATTCTTTTTTGTAGTTAGAAATTTGGGGTTTAACTGGCGGGCAGTAATCAGCATGGAACTGAGGCGGTGTGCTTCCGGGGTATCGGCATTGAGGCAGGTAAAATCTTCGGTATCGAATACCAGATTCAGCCACACTTGATTTTTACTATTGAGGGCTACCCAATACAAAATACTTTCGGAGGAGCTCAACTCCACTACTCGCGGA
>CAZQYO010000209.1:0-5550 GCA_964597415.1 uncultured Chitinophaga sp. | reverse complement strand
CGTTCTTCCGCATGAAGGATGTTCAAAAGCATCACGAAATCGACAGAGCCATCCGGCAAACCTGTCCCCTCAACCAGAAAGGCTCGCTGTATCGTCTGGAGGTTCTCCAGCCCTGCCTCAGCGGCCCGTCGCTTGGTCTCCGTCAGCATCAGCGGATCGATATCCAGCGCATGGATCGGTCCCTTTGCCATCAGCGCGGCGGCGACTGCGAAGGTTCCATAGCCGCAGCCCAGATCGGCAACCTCTCGGTGCCCGGGCCGCAGTCCCAGTTGGACCAGCGCGTCCGCTGGATTGAAGAAACGATCCCAGACTTCGCCGGGCGGCATGCCACTTTCGCGCGTTTTCATGAGCGCTTGATAGTAGAATCACTCAGGCCATGATCCGCAAGCTTCCCCGGCTGGCAACAGCAGACGCCATTCAATTGGCGGCACCTCTAATCTTGCCCGGTTTGACGGGGTGCACTATGGCTATCGCTCGCCCAATGCCGGTGAAATGGAATCGGTTTACAAAAAATCACGCACCGAGGGTTTTGGCAAGGAGGTGAAAAACCGAATTATGCTCGGTAGTTTTGTGTTGAGTTCCGGGTATTATGACGCTTATTACTCACGTGCCCAAAGAGTGAGGAGAATACTCACGGAGAAAGTACGCCTCCTGTTCAAAGACTACGATTTTATTCTGATGCCTACCAGCCCAACGGTCGCATTTAAGTTTGGAGAGAAAATCGAAAACCCGGTAGAAATGTACTTAGCAGATATTTATACGGTTCTGGCAAATCTCACGGGCATTCCCGCCATTTCGTTGCCCTTGGCAACCGATAAAGAGGGGCTACCCATAGGGATTCAATTATTAGCAGATAGATTTGAAGAAAGCAAGCTACTTGCGTTTTCAAAGAAACTAATGCAAATTGCCTCTGATAAAAAAGACACCCTAACATCTATTACTGAATAAGTTCTATCCCGAAAAAGCCGCAGCCTATTGCCCAATTCTACACATTAGTATTATAGAAAAAATAATAGCAACAAAAGGCTGTAGGGCATGATTGCATACCTGAAAGGGAAAATTACATTTAAAAGTCCAACTCATGTTTTTATAGAAACAGGCGGTATGGGCTATATGGTTAAAATCAGCTTGAATACTTATGCCAGTGTTCATGAACTGGAAGTATGCACTCTCCATACTTCTTTGGTGGTTAAAAATGATGGACAAAATCTGGCCGGGTTTGACCTATATGGCTTTTTTGAAGAGTCAGAGAAAGAACTTTTTGAAAAATTGATTTCGGTATCGGGAGTAGGAGCAGCCACCGCCCGCATG
The DNA here is from genome assembly GCA_964597415.1 of uncultured Chitinophaga sp. Taxonomy (GTDB): domain Bacteria; phylum Bacteroidota; class Bacteroidia; order Chitinophagales; family LD1; genus Bog-950. Next base: position 4,239 of record CAZQYO010000209.1, on the reverse strand, counting down.
ATGCTCTCTACCTTTCGCCCCGATGAAATCAGGCAAGCCATTCTCTCTGAGAATGAAGCTATGATACAAAGCATCAAAGGAATTGGCCCAAAATCAGCTAAGCGCATTATACTGGAGTTGAAAGATAAAATGGGAAAACCGGCAACAGGACACATTTTACAGACTACACAAGGCAATACATTAAAAGAGGAGGCGTTAAGTGCACTCGTTGCTTTGGGCTTCAGTAAACAAGCAGGCGATAAAATATTAATAAAACTGATGGGTTCCGGAAATGAATGGTCGGTAGAAGGCTTAATTAAAGAGGCATTAAAGCAATTATAAAAAAGGAGTGAAGCCAGGGAAAAAACTGCTTACCGGTACTATTGCGATTTCATGCGCCAGTATGTTGTTTGCGGCTTTTGCCGGCAACACAGCTTCCCGTGTAGCGCTCCGGCATCCCGTAGCTGAACTGCCCACCGACTCTCCGAAAGTAGATCTCAAATATCCTCTTAAGGAAAGAGAAGGAGATTTTATTTCCGACAAAACGAACGACCCGTTTTATTTGCAGGATCCACCCGCAGTAAAGCAAAATGTAGAATACGATCCGGAAACCGGGATGTATGTACTTACCGAAACTGTAGGCGGTCAGAATGTGCGCCCCCCACAGTACATGACCTATCAAGAATATTTGACGTACACTGAAAAACAAGAGCGCGAGCAATACTGGAAAGAACGACAGAACGCTATTAATCTGGTGGAAGATAAAAGCCTTATTCCTCCGATTCAGGTTAAAAAGAAATTCTTTGATAAACTATTTGGTGGAAGTAAAATAGAAATCCGTCCGCAGGGGAATGTGGAAATGACATTGGGTGGAAATACTCAGAAAACCGCCAACCCAAACATTCCGATTCGCAATCGCAAAACAGGTGGATTTGATTTTGACATGAACATCAATCTGAACGTAATTGGGAAGATTGGTGATAAACTGCAACTGGGAGTCAAGTACAATACACAGAGTGGATTTGATTTTGACAATCAGATTAAGTTAGGCTATACCGGTGATGAGGACGACATCATTAAAGTAATAGAAGCCGGGAACGTAAGCCTGCCTTTACAAACCCGATTGATTACCGGTAGTCAAACACTCTTCGGATTAAAAACACAATTTCAATTCGGAAGACTGACCTGGACTAGTGTAATTTCTCAGCAAAAGGCCAAGAAAGAAACGGTGATGATTGAAAGCGGTTCGCAGAAACAAACCTTCGAGGTGCATGCCGATCAATATGACGAAAATCGCCACTTCTTCCTCTCCCAATATTTCCGCGACCAGTACGATAATGCGCTTTCTAATTTGCCCAACATCAAGTCGGTAGTCAATATTACTCGAATGGAGGTGTGGGTAACCAACCGAAACGGCTCCACTCAAAATGTGCGCGACATTCTCGCCCTGATGGATTTGGGCGAATCAAAACCGTATTCCAACGAAATTCATCCGATAGGTACAGATGCCCGGCCACGCAATGAAGCAAACGATTTGTACAGTAAACTAACCTCGAGTCCCAACTATCGTTTTGTAGATAATGTAGTAGCAACCATGATAGGCCCTTCCTTTCACTTGAGCCAAGGGCAAGATTTTGAAAAAACGTATGCCCGGAAATTGAACGAAACAGAATATACCTTCAATAATCAGTTAGGGTATATCTCCCTTAATTCACAACTCAACCCCAATGAAGTATTGGCAGTTGCTTTCCAATATGAATACAACGGTCAGGTATTTCAGGTAGGAGAATTTGGCAATCAGGTTCCTCCCGATTCCAATGCTACCTCAAAGGTCTTGTATCTGAAAATGCTGAAAGGAACCTCTGTGCGCCCCAATTTGCCCATTTGGAACCTGATGATGAAAAACATATACTCTTTAGGGGCTTACAATGTGAGTAATGAAGATTTTCGTCTTGACGTCTATTACAATGATCCGGGTGGTGGATTAAAAAGGTACTTGCCAAAGGGTTGTGTGGAGGGAACCCAACTGCTGCGCATCCTCAACTTAGACCATCTGAATATGAACAACGACCCGCAACCGGATGGCCTCTTTGACTTTGTGCCGGGGATCACTATTCTCACTCAAAACGGTCGTTTGATTTTTCCGGTAAAGGAGCCATTTGGCGACAACTTGCGGAAAGCGTATGATGTTTGTGGCAGCGGGAGTATCGCTTCCAACTATGTGTATGACCAGTTGTACGACTCTACCAAATTTGTGGCGCAGCAGTTTCCGGAGTATAACCGCTTTGTGATTAAGGGACAGTACAAGGGCACAAACAATCAAGATATTTCGCTCGGTGCCGGAAATATTCCCAAAGGCTCAGTGGTGGTAACAGCCGGGGGACAAAAATTAGTAGAAGGGCAAGATTATACAGTGGACTATAATCTCGGAAGACTTTCCATTATCAACCAAGGTGTGCTGAACAGTGGTCAGCAAATAAAGGTAGATTACGAAAACAATAACCTGTTTGCTACACAGGTTCGCACACTATTCGGCACCCGCCTCGACTATCGGGTAAACAGCAAATTCAATATTGGTGCAACGGTGATGCAGTTGAGCGAGAGGCCGTACACACAAAAAGTAAATATCGGAGAGGATCCCATTCGCAACACCATTATGGGGATGGATTTGAAATATGAAACAAATCTGCCTTGGCTCACCAAAGGACTTGATCGCCTTCCATTTTATTCTACCAAAGAAATGTCCACCATATCTACTTACGGAGAAGTAGCGTATCTGAAACCCGGTCACTCTAAGGCTATTAATAATCAGAATAAAGATGGTCAGGTATATATTGACGACTTTGAAGGAACCAGCAGCGGCTATGATTTAAAAAACCCCTCCATCAACTGGAAACTTGCCTCTACACCACGGTACGAGGCAGGGTCGCATAAATTTCCCGAGGCTAATCTTATAGGAGACGATCGCTATGGTTACAACCGCGCAAAAATTGCCTGGTACCGGATAGATAATTCCTTTTTCAATCAGCAAACCTCTCCGGGGGTAGTTTACAATACACCGGCCAACTGGCAAAACCACTATGTGCGTTTAATTCCTACACAAGAAGTTTTTCCTAACCGCCCCAACCAAACTATTGACCAGAACTTGTACACTTTTGATATGGCTTATTATCCGAAAGAAAGAGGGCCATATAACTATGAGTACAGCAGCAATCCTACGCCCGGAATTTCTGCCGGAGTAAATTCGGACGGTTCATTGAAATCGCCTGAAACCAGATGGGGAGGTATTATGAGAAGTATCGAAAACAACGATCTGGAAGCCAGCAATGTGGAGTACATTGAATTCTGGGTGCTCGATCCGTTCTTATATAATACCACTTCTCCCGGAGGGAAATTGTATTTCCAATTGGGAAATATTTCGGAAGATATTTTGCGCGACTCGCGGATGAGTTATGAGAACGGAATCAGTACCGATGACGGAACGATGGATAGTACCGGCTGGGGTCGAGTTCCGCGCTTACCGCCATTAGTGGATGGATTTGATAATGATCCGAACTTGCGACCTATTCAGGATGTTGGCTTCGATGAGTTGAGCGATGATCAAGAGCGGCAGCGGAAGGCAGATTTCCTCAATAATATTCAATGGATGGATCAGGCTGCGAAGGATAAATTAAATGCCGACCCGTCCAGTGATAATTACAAGTATTTCAGAGATGAAAATGTTTACGGCAGCACCGGTGATATACTCACCCGCTATAAAGACTTCTGCAGCAGCGAAGGCAATTCACCGGTGCAGGAAAACAGCGTACAAACCACTGCACAGACCAATCTACCCGATAAGGAGGACTTGAACCGAGATAATACGCTAAACGAAAATGAAGAGTACTTCGAATATCAAGTGGATATGAAACCGGGCATGGATGTGGGAAATAACCCATACATCGTTTCAAAAGTAGAAGGTACCGGTGCCGATAATAATAATATCCCGAACCGTTGGCTACAGTTTCGTATTCCCATCAAACAATACACCGATCGGGTAGGAAACATACCTGACTTTAAGTCTATACAGTTTATGCGGATGTACCTCACGGGTTGGCAGGACAGTGTGGTACTGCGTTTCGGAACCTTGGAGTTAGTGCGCAATCAGTGGAGAACATATAATTTATCGTTAGACGACCCTTGCGAAGGCCTATCAACAGAAAATGATCAACCTTTCCTTAATGTGGCCTCTGCAAGCATTGAAGAGAACAGTGCTAAAAA